>JADLEX010000023.1 GCA_020845895.1 Deltaproteobacteria bacterium
GCTGAATGCGCTGAAAAACGAAACATCCGATCCCAAAATGAGCCTGCGAAGAAAAAGACTCGCGGCCGGATGGAGCGGAGACTATTTGAAAAAGGTGCTCGGAGTTTTTTAGATGCGTTTACCCTGGAGTACCGACTGGTTAGCACAACTGCGCGGGGACCGAAACGGGAGCCGTGGAGAGCTTGACGCGCCGCGTCCTCCGGTGCAAACACGGCGCATGCGAAAAATCCTGATCGTTGCCGTCGTCGCGCTCGTTTGCGCGTTCACCGCCTGCGCCGCGCCCGAGTCGGTCGCGCCCGATCCGCTCGCCGCCATCCGCGCGCGCGGCGAGATCCGCGTCGGCTATTTCGAGGGCGAGAGCGCCGTTTACACCGACCTCACAAATGGCGAGCTGCGCGGCGTTTTCGTCGATCTCATGAACGATGTCGCCGCGTCGATGTCGATCAAGATCGCCTGGGTTCGCACCGAGCCGGCCACGCTCGCCGACGACCTCGCCGCCGGCGCGTTCGATTTCGCCGCCGCCCCCGTCGCCGCCACGCCCGCCCTCGCGTCGCGCCTGCTGCTCACGCAGCCCGTCGTCTGGCTCGGCCACGCGGGACTCGTGCGTAAGGACAGCGCGCTCGCGCCGGCGACTCTCGACGACCTCGATCGCGAGGGCGTCCGCGTGGCCGTGCTGCGCGGCGATGCGCTGGAGATGTGGCTCCCGGGACGCGTGACGAAGGCCCGCGTGATGCTCGTACCTGGTGACAGCCCTGCCGCGCCGCTCGCCGCCGTGCAAAACGGCGAAGCCGATATTGCCCTCGTCGACGCCGTCTTCGCACAAAAGACGCTCGCACTCGATTCCTCGCTGCGCGGCTTGCTGCTCGCAGAGTCGGCGCAGATTCACCCGCTGCCTTGGTGCTGGGCTGCGCGGCCCGGCGACGCGCGCCTCGTCGCGTTCCTCGACAGCGTCATCATCGCCGCGCGCACCACCGGTCGTCTCGAAGAAATCGCCCGCGCGTATCCCGTGCGTCTGCTGATCGCACCGCCGTGGCCGCGCGGTGGAAGCGCTCCGCCAGCACAGGCGGCGACGCCCCCCAAGCCGTCCTCGGCGACAACGGCTTCCACGCCGAAATCGACGCCCAAACCGACCCCAAAACCTTCACCGAAGCCCGCGCCGGACGAGGAAGACGGTTTTCAGTAACCGCTCGCGCCGGTGACGATTCGATTCCCGAGACGCGGTTACACCCCCGCTCCCCTTCGCTTCTCGCGGCGCAGAAACTCGGCGATCTCGGGCCCGATGCGCTCGGCCAGATCGCGCGGGTCCGCCGCGCCGCCCGCCGTGACGTTCACATGAAAGGTGAACGAATCGCCGCCGATCGTTTCGCCGCGATTGGCGCGCGCGAGGCTCTCCGGCCCGATTCGCTCCACCGCGCGGCGGCGCATCACGAACTCGCCGCGCTGCGCGACGATCGGCACCTCGTCGAAACCGAGCGCGAGACCCGCGTGAGCGCGCACCGGACCCCCGGCGTGCAGGACGGGGCCACCCGCGTGAATAAAGTTGAGCCATCCCGCGCCGCCGCCGGTGAGCGCCGTCATCAGCGTGCGCATCACCACCATCTGCGCGGTGATCGAGATCATCTGCTTCAGAACGGCGCGCAGCGAGGTCTGCCAATCGTGCGTGCCGTCCACGAGTTCATCGGCGAGGCCCCGCCCGATCGCGCCGATCGACGACGTGAACGCCTGGCGCGTCCAATCCGCCGCGCCCGAAGCGCGTCCGATCCACTCGCGAAACGTCTCCTCGGTCATGGCCCGCCGGCGCGCGTGGGCCGCGCGTTCAGCGACGTACAGCTCCATCTCCAACGCGCGGGCGCGCTCGGCGTTTTCGCGCGCGGCGTCGCCCAGCCCGCGCATCTCCTCGCGGCTTTGCGCGAGCGTTCGACGCAGTCGCTCGGCACTCTCGGCGGACTCATCGATGCTTGCGGTTTCGGGTTCGAGGATGAGGGGCATTGGGGGCTCCGGAGAGATTGTTGGTTTTTGGTTGTTGGTTGTCGGGAGGCCCTCACCCCCGTCCCCTCTCCCCCCCGGCGGGCGAGGGGTGGCGAGCGAAGCGAGCCGGGGTGAGGGCCTTCATTCCCCATTCTTCATTCGCAATTCTTCATTCTCCATTCCCGCCGCCTCCTCCATCGCCTGCGCCACCAGTTCCGGTTCGTCGGCTCGCAGCGCGAGGCCGAAGCGCAGCCGCGCGTGTCGGCGCAGCAGCGCGAGCGAGAGCGGAGTGACGAGCAGCATCGGGCAGCGGTCCACCACCTCCCCGGCGACGACCGTGCGAAAACGCGGATTCGATCCCGGTGGGCAGTTGCGAAGCCGACGCAGCCGTGCGTCGCAGCCGTTGCAGTCCCACGCCGCCGACGTTACGAAGACGCCCGCGGCGAATCGGAGTTTTTTCTTTCCCCCTCCCGCAGCACCGACACGTCGCGGATCGCCGCGAGAATCTCCAGATAGAGCGGCGCGGCCGACGCCCCGGCGCGCTCCCGGGCCGCGGCGACCGCCGCGCCGTCGGCGATCTCCTCGCCGTCCGCGAAACGCAAGTGTTCGACCCGCGTCACGTGCCGCGTGAGCGTGTCGCGTACGGTGTCGGGCGCGAGCGCGAATCCGTCACCGTCGCGCGTCCACACCGAGGCGCGCTCGTACTCGGCTACCGTCATCGGCCGCAGATGGAACGCGCACGGCGCGTAGTCGCGGTTCTCGCACGCCCGCCGCCGCTCACCGCCGAACTCGGGGATGTAGGGAACGATCTGTTGCGGATTCACGCGTTCAAATTCCATGGGGGCTCCGGGGGTTGGAGGTCGGATGAATGCGTTGTGGATCAGTCATGCTGACGGCGCGCGCGGCCGAGGATTGGGCAACATCAAATGATGAATGGCGAATTGCGAATGGAGAACCTCAGCTTCTCTTGCTGCATTCTTCATTCCACATTCACCATTCTTCATTCTTCACCCCGCGTCGTACTCGCAGCGCGGCGAGCACCAGAGCAGGAGTTGGAACGCCGCGCCGTGCGCCGCGCGCTCGTAGAGCATCAGGCGGCCCTCGTCATCCGAGCCCGCCGCGCCCACGTAGAACGCCAGCTCGTAGTCGTGCTCGCCGTCGTTGTAGGTTCCCGTTTTCTGAAAGACGCGCGTGGACGATCCGTCGATCGGTCGCGCCACGCCGCCGCCCGTGTACCACGCGCCGAAGATCGGCTTGACGCTCCCGCCTTCGCTGCCCAGCAGGTTCGACTTGAGCAGACCCTCGCTCGAACCGCCGGGCAGCGCGTTCGCCGGATGATCGAGAAAGATGACCGATCCGCACACGGTGACGTAGCGGTTCGTGAATCCGCCCGCGGCCAGCATGCCGCCGTAATCGTCGCGGTCGGCGAGCACGCGATACGATCCGTCCGACCCGGTCGGCGTCGAACCGACGACGTGGATCGTGAACCCGCCGTCGCGCTCCTGTTCCACCTGCGCGTCCGATCGCCCGCGCACGAAGTCGCACTTCACCGCGCGCAGGAATCGCTCGTTCTCCGTCACGCGCGTCGCGAAGCTCTGCCGCGTCGGCGTCCACAATCCGGGCGCGCTCTGCGCGACGAAGGCGTCGCCGTTGTTCGTGTTCCAGCTCGACATGGTTGGGGCTCCGGAGAAGTCGTTGGTCTTTGGTTGTTGGTTTGCGGTCGACTTGTCCGCCGAAGCCTTGGCGAAGGCGGATGGTCGTTGGTCCTTGGTCAGACCCGCTCTCTCAACTCTTCATTCCACATTCTTCATTCACCATTCCTCACCGCCCCCACACCTTCAGCGCTTCGCCGTCGGGGTTTGCGTCGCCCGCGTCGGCCCAGAACGACAGCGCCGCGCGCTGAGCCGCCGACGCCTCGGCAAAGTCCGCGGGCATGACGCCGCCGCCGTGCGCCGTGGGCACGGGATCACCCGCGTCCGCGGACCACACGCCCGCGTCGGGCGCCTCGCCGCGCGCGACGAGGTCGAGTTCCACGCTCACGGGCGGATCGAAGTCGATGCCGATCGCCGCGACCTGAAACACCCCCTCGCCCAGCGAGCCCGACACCGACACCGCATCGCCCAGGCGCGCCCCGAGCAGCGAGAAGTCGCACCGCGCGCGGACCGTGCGCAGCGACGCGAATCGCGCCTCGCGGTCGTAGAGCCACGCTCGGGCCGATTCGTCGTCGAAGATCCAGTCGCTCTCGAGCGTCACCGGCGCCGCGGCCCCGCTCGCCACGCGGCGTGTGAACTGCCCGTCGTCCGGACGCCTGCGATAGCGCAGCGCGAGCGACTCGCCGCCCAGTCGCCGGAGATCGTTCCACTCGCGAGCGTCGAGCAGCCGCGCGTCGTCGACGGTCGTCACGGGCGCGCTGCCCGCTCCGCCCGCCGGCACGAGCGTGTAGAGACCGCGCCGCACGAACAGGCACAGGCCGAAGTCCGCGCCGATGCGACCGATCGCGTCCATCACCGTCGTCTCGCCGTCGATCAGCGCGCGGCAGCGGTATCCCCACGCGTCAGCCCACGCCCGCGCCGAATCAAACGACGCCACGTCGAGCGCGTCCGCCGAAAGGCTCAGGCCGTTCACGGGATCGGTCAGTAGGTGGCGGATCACGCCCACCGGCGATTCGATCAGCCGTCCGTTTTCGTCCCGCTCGCCGCGCGGACGCGCGACGCGGATCTCGTCGCCGGACTCGAAGCGCACCTCCATGCGCTCGAATTCGGAGCCGACGAGTTCGAAGGTCCCCGCCGCCGCGTCCACCACGCCGATCTCGAAGTCGCGGTAACCCGTCTCGTCGCGCTTCGGTCGGGCCGACGAATCGGTCCAGGTCGCCCGCGCGCCGAAGCTCGCGATGCCGTAGTGGCCAGGGCGGCACAGCCGAGCGCGCAGCGGGCGGTCCGTCGCATAGGGCTGCGTGTCCACGCACGCCGCCTCGATCCAGTAGTCCGACTGCTCCGCGCCGAAATCGCCGAACAGCACCGGCACCGCGCGGCCCGACCAACGCGGATCGGTCTTCGCGTCGTCGCCATACGCGAGCGCGGGGATGCGCCGATTGTCGCGCTCGACGCGGTCGCGCGCCGAGATCGCCACCGTGTACGGCCCGATCTCCACGTCGCCGCGCTCGATCATTCCCTCGTGCACGAGCGTATCCGCCGACGGCACGCCGCGGGCCGACAGGGCGAGGTAAAGTCGCACACTCCGCCCAACGAAATACTCCGCCGCGCGGATCGTCGCGACGTCGGCGTCGGTGAGGGCCTCCGCCCCGCGCGCCAGCTCGATGCGCACCGCCGGCGAAACCACCACGCCGCCCGTGCCCAGCTCGTGACGCAGTCCCCGTACCGAGGCGATGCCCGGCCACACGCCGTCGTGACGCGGGTAAGGCGCGCCGACGACGGAGTGCGTGCGATGTGCAAGGGCGAATCGCCACTCGCGGCCGTCGCGCGGGTCGGACTCGATTTCGATGAGCAGGTTGTAGCCGCGCAATGCGGAAGCGGTCGTCGTCATCGCCTCACCCCACCGATTCATCGATCGCGAGGCGCACGTCGGCGTGATTCCACCCGCTGCCCTCGCGGCGCAGTGACGCGCCGAGGTATCCATAGATCACGTCGCGCGCCGGGTCGTCGGCCTCGCCGCTCGCGTGCGGCGCGTCGGTGCCCTGCGAGAGACGCGTGGGATCGAGCACAACCAGCACGGGCTTCACCTGCCGGTGCCGCCGCCAGATTGTCTCGAAGGGCTGCGTTTCGTCCGGCGTGAGATCGGCGAAGACGAGATCGACGCGGCGATACGACGCGAGATCGACCGCGCGCCGCGCCTGGCCGAGCGTCGCGGTCGTCGGCGACGGGTCGGTCCACGCCACGCCGATGCGCTGCGAATAGTTGTGCGAGGGCGTGAAGCACATCGTTGCCTCGTTCAGAATCACGCGGCCGATGGTCCACGGCGTGTCCTGCCGCGCGGGGTCCGCGTCGAAACGCGCCTCCGTGCGCACGCGCCACCAGCGACGCGACACGCCCGGCCGATGCGCGACCAAGGGCCGCGTCGCCACGCCGGAGAGATCGACCGAAAAGAGGCTCGCTCCGGAAAAGCTCGAATCGTCGCACGCCGCGAGCCGCACGCTCATATCGCGCAGTCCCGAGAGCGAGGAGATGTCGGCGAAGTTGTGGCCGAGCAGCGCGACCAGGTCGATATTGCGCGCGAGGATGAGATCGAAGACGAGCTCCGCGCGGTAAAGAATGCCGTCCGGCATGACGAGCCGGTCGCCGAGCCCGTCGCTCTTCCACGCCGTACCCAAGTCATTCGCGCGCACGTTCGACACGGGAAATCCCGCCGCCGCGCTGTTCGTGAAGACGCGCCCGCGATCGCCCGTGAACGCGAAGGGGCCCTCGTCGCCGTGGGCGATCATGACGCGGGCGACGGCGCCGTCGGCCGCGGCGAGCGCCGTCCCCGCGACGAGCACGATGGACGCGCCGACGGACGCCGAGGTCTCGCCCGACACATGGCGAACGCGCGCGTGCACCGTCTTGAGACCCGCGCCCGCCGTCAGAAGATGCGCGAACGCGGCGCTCGCCGCACCCGCCGGCCAGTCGCGCCAGGGCGATGCGTGCTCGGCCTCGCCGTCGTTCCACACCCGCGCCTGCCACACCGCGCCGTCCACGTCGCCGGCCTGTGCACCGCTCGACGCCGCGACCGTCACGTGCACGCCGCGCGCCGTCGCCACCGCGCCCCCCTCGTCGATCGCGATCGCCGTCACCTCCGGCGCGCCGCGATACTCCACCCGGTCGCCGTAAAGCGTCTGCGCCGCCAGCAACCCCGCGTTGCCCGCCTCGTCGTGAAAAACCCAGCGGTATTCGTGGCGACCCGGCGCGGCCTGCGTGTCCTGAATGATCGTGTACGCGTCGGCAGGCTCGCCGTCAGGCGCGGGAAACGCCACGTCGAGCGAATGATCCCACGCGCCGTCCGTCACCGTCTCCCAGCCGTCCGCGCGAAGCCGCTGCCACGCGCCGCCTTCGATGCGCCGTTCGATGTGCGCGTGCAGGTAATCCGCGGGAATCGGCTGCGGCGAGCGAGCGCCCGTGCGCACCACCGCGCGCGTATCGTGCGTCGATTCGGCCCACGCGTTCGCGCCGAGCGGGGCGGCGAAGTCGGGCGTGATCTGCCCCGCGCCGCCGCCGTCGGCGTGTCCCGCGTAGCCGTATCCGTAGCCCCACGCGTCGCCGTAGAGCGGATCGGCATCCGACCGGCATCCGTAAATGAAGGAAGAGCCCCGCCAGTCGACGCACCACACGGGCGCATCCACCAGCGGCTGCGCGTGATCCCACGCGGTCGTGTACGAGCGCATCGGAAGCACGTTGATGTCGTGCGCAATGTCCGACGTGTCGATTTGCCGCGCGCCCGTGGAGCCGCCGACGACGATGGACGCTCGATTGTCGGATACCGCGACGCACCGGATCGCCTGCATGGCGTCGATAACCGGAATCGCCGCGCCGCTCGTCGCCGTGCCGACCGTGTTCGACACCACCGACTCGCGTGCGAGCGCGCCGTCATACGCGCCGTGATCGAGACGCACCACCTGCACTTTCGCATTCACGTCGCCGAAGACGAGGGCGAAGGCGCGCGGATCGCTCCCCGACACGCTCCGGGCGCTCACGGCCGCGGCGGTGATGTCCTCGGCGAGAAGCCCGGCATGGTAGAGCGGCGACGTGCGGCGCACGCGGTAGTGCGCACTGCTCGTGTCGCGCGCGCGGAAGTGCTCGAAGCGCCCGCGCAGAAACTCACTCGCGGCGACGCACGTGTTCGTCGCCGACAGCGCGGGCAGCAGCGACGTGTCGTCACCGTCCGGATCGATATGCGTACGAATCGTACTCCACGACACGGGGTCATCCGCATCGTTCGACGCGCTGATACGGATCTTCACGTCGTCGCCGTCGCGATAGCGATCGACGGCGATCCAGGGATACGTCGCGTACGTCGTCGCGTCGTGCGCGTACACGAGCGCGCCGCCATGCCACACCTCCATGCGGTTTGCCACGCCCGACGCCGTGCGCCGTCGCACGTGCAGGTATTGCGTCGCTCCGCCGAGCGTGACGAGGCCGACGATGACCTCGGTGTACTCGTCGCCCACGGGCGCGGGCTCCTCGTCGATCGCGTATTTCGCGCGCACGCCGATGTCGCCGGGGCACGATTGCAGAAAGTACGCAGCCGCTTCGCGCAAAGGGCCGCTGTTTGAAAGCGCGAATTCGAGCCCGTTGTTTTGCGCGAGCGTCGCGCCCGGCGTGAGGTCGAGCATCCAGCTGCGTCCGTCGATGGCGTCGCCGGCGAAGTCGTCGGCGATCGCGCCGACCGAGGCGTCGGGCACGAAGACGTCGCCCGCGACCGCGTGCGGGTTGTGGATGGCGTGCACGCGCGACCCGATGGCGTAGTACAGCGTGTTGTCGTGATCGCCGGCGGGAAAGAACCCGACGCGCGAGTTCGGGCCGAATTCCAGCGCTCGCAAATCCCCGTCCGGCAGCGCGCGAAACCACAACGTCGCCGTGTTTCCATCGTCGCCCGTCCACCCGAGAACGCGGTGCGCCCCGCCGTCGTAAGTGCAGCCGTGAACGTCGGCAAAGGTCGCGCCCACATCGGCCTCGATTTCGGGCGCCCAATCCGCGGGCGTCGCGTCCGCGCCGCCCGACATCGCCGTCCACGCAACACGATAGATTTTCGCCGGATCGGAATTCGAGATCGCGTACAGGTCGTCACCGCAGCGCGCGACCTTCGCGAATCCTCCCGCGAGCCGCGCGAATCCATGCGGCGCGTTCGTGTCGAGCCGGATGACGACGAGGTCCGCGTTCGTCGCGAACGCTCCGTAACGCGCGCCGTCCGCCCCCATCCAATGCACGACCGCGTTCACGTACTCCGACCCGACGAGAAATTCGTCGGCGTCCCACTCGAGGTCGGCGTGAACGAGATAGCCCTTGCTGTACACGAAACCCATGCGTTCTCCGTCTGTTTCAGCGCAGCGCGGCGATGACGAGGCTCACCGCGAGGGACAGCGCCGCGCCGCCCAGCGCGCCCATCGCCCACCGGCGCGCGTGCTTGAGTTCACTCACGGCTTCCTCGGCGCGGGCGAGGCGCTCGGCGAAATGGTTGTGCGTGTCGATGCGCCGCTCGATGCGTTCGAGGCGCTCCGTCAGTTCGACGCGCAGTCGGCCGACGGCCTCCTCGATGGCGCGATGGAGCAGTTCGTAGAGCTGTGCGTTGCCTTCCGTCATCGGTCGCCTCACGCGAAGATCAGCCGGATTTCGTCGTCGCCCGCGTCCTCGAGACACGGGCCCGACAGCTCCATCGGCACCTCGCGGCCCGCCTCGCTCGCGATCTCGGGGATGCGCGGCGCGAAACGCGGCGCATGGAAGGCGAAGGTCGCCCCCGGCGCGTTGCCCGCCTGCACCAGCACCTCGATCGGCGCGAACGCCCTGATCCGCCCGCGTAGCCCGGCGGTTTCGGGCGTGAAATATCCCGCGAGCGTGAGCGTCGTTTGCCGCCGCGCGGGGTGCGTGAAGCCGCTGGGGCCGGGCGTGCCGAAGCACTCGCGCATACGCACGCCCTCCTCGATGCGCAGCTTCGCCTCGGTGATCTCGAAGGGCGCGCCGCCGACCAGCACGCGCCCCGCGATGCCGGCCACGGGCACGCCGGTGACGGTCGCGCTGTCCGGCCGCGCGGGATCGATGCGGGTGCCCGCCGGATGCGGTGAAGGTGTCGTGCCCGCGTAACCGCGCGTCACGCGCAGTTCGTTTCCCCCGAGCGCCACGTCGTTCACGCGCACGCACTCGCCCTGAATCGCCAGCACCGCGCCGGGGTCGAAGCGGCCCGCGTCGGCGACGGCGATGGTCGTCTGCGCGTCGGTGATATCCGCGCCGAGCGCGTCGATCGCCGCCGCGTGTTCGTCCGCGCCGAAGCCCTCGAAGCGCCAGCGCGCCTCGTTTCCCGCGCTCAGCGAAATCTCCACGAGCCGCCCCACGCACCCCGGGTACGCGAAGGCGAGGCCGTCGAGGAATCGGCGGATCGTCATCGACGACGCGGGCCGCGCGGCGGGGCGATACGCCGTCGCGCCACGTACGCTGTCGCCCACCACGGGCGCGGCGGGCAGCGCCGGCGTCCACGCGATCGATCCGCCCGCCGCGTCGGTCACGACGCGCACGTGGTAGTCGTCCCCCTGCGTGAACCCCACCGCGTCGCCCACCTGCGCGACCTGCTGCGCAACGGTGCACGACGTCGCCGTGGGCGCGGCCGCCACCGTGGTCGTGCCGGAGGCCGACGAGGAGAGTGCGTGCGCGGCCAGCAACGCGTGCGCCGCGCCGGGGCCGGTCTCGCCGGGCATCAGGTAGCCCTCGATCTCGTATTCGAGCGAACGGCGGCGCGTGACCTGATCGGCCGTGCCGCGCCCCGCATGGCGCTCGTCGCGGGCCGCGCGCTCGTGCGTGAGGGTGAAGGCCGCGCGGGTGTGCGCGATCGCCTCGTCCGCGTCCGCGTCGGGCGCGATGCCGTAAGACGACTCGGCGGTGACGTAGAGCTGCTCGAAGAGAGGATTCGGGTAGTGCGTCATGTCCTTTTCCGTCGCGACGCGCACGCGCGTTCGCGGGTCAAACCGTTTCGTGCCAGACGATGTCGAAAAGCGCCGCCGCGCGCAGGCCCGATTCGCCGAAGGTCGATTCCGCCGTGCGTTCGACCGCTTCGGTGAGCGCGGCGCGCGCGCCCCGCGTGGGATCGGCGAGCAGGGCGCGGTCGATGTCGCCGAGCAGGGCTTCCATCGCGGCTCGCGCCATCGCCGCGTCCGCCCCGCGCACGTGCGCGGTGACGCGCAATCGCATCGCGCATCGCCTTCGCCGCGCGGGCATCGACGACGTGCGCACGCGCTCGACCTGCGCGACGAGGGACGGGTAGCGCGGTAAGAGCCCCGGCGGAACGGGCCCGGTGCGCACGAGTTCGACGTCCGTGCCGAATCCGTTCGCACGCGAAATCGCTCCGAGCGCGGCGAGGGCGTCGCCGAAAATGCTTTGCGCGAGCGTGCTCATCGCGTGATCCGTGCGTTGGCGTGTGCGAGCATGGTCAGGCCCGTCCCGATTCGACCGACCGCGCGACGCGCAGCAGACCCCCGCGACGCAGCAGCCGCCGCGCGGCGAAACACAGCTCGGCGAGCGGCGAAACGGCGCGCGTGCGAAATCCGCCCGCGCCCGGGCCGCCGACGTCGAGCGATTCGATCCCCGCCGCGGCGGCCGCGATGGCGGCGGACTGCGGCGACACGGCGAGTTGGATCGCCTGCTCGCACGCGGCTTCGAGCACTCCGCGCGGCAGCGGCGCGACGAGAACGAAGACCTCGTCGGCGGCGACATCGGGCTCGGCGGAAAGCTCGAGCGCGCCGGTGTCGGAATCGAAGTCGTCAATGCGAAACAGCCCGGCCCGGTCGAAGCGCGCCGCCCCGCCGACGAATTCCGCACGGTCGCGACCGACGAGGTTCTCGCTGCGCACCGTCGCTCCGTCCACCTCGCTCGCGCGGGCGAACTCGACCGGGTGTCCGATGATGGGGACGCCGATCGCCTGGCGCGGCCAGCCCATGCCGTGCGAGAGCGCATCGGCGACGAGCGGGGCGCGGCCGATCGTCCGCGACGCGGCGGCGAGATACCGCTCACGTCGCGCGTTGCCCGTCTCGCCCTCGCCCAGGTCGGTCCACGCGGTCGCATCGGGGTGCCGCGCGAGATACACATCCGCGAACGCGAGATCGACGATGCTCTCGGCGGCGGGATCGCACAGGGTGGTGTTGAGGGCCATGCGCCTCGTCCTCATGGGTTCGGGGTTCGCCGGGGGCAAAGCCGCCCCCGGACTTCATTCATGGATGCGGATGGATTCGCGTCGCGCGCGCCGGTCACTGGCTCCAGACGTCGACGATCAGGTCGTCGTTCAGCATCGCGTAGCCGTAGATGACATCGACGGTGACGAGGGTGCCGAGGTACTCCGGCACGTAGCTCGCCTGCACGCGCGGCCCGAGCTGGATGGCGAGGGCGATGGCGTGGCGCTGGAACATGACGCTGTGAAACGTCTCGATGCCGCTCTGGGTGCTGCTCGAAATGTTGTTCGACAAGTGCACGCGGCAGCCGAGGATGTCGCCGACGAGGCCCGTCGCCATCGGCGCGTTGGGGTCGCCCGGAGAAAGGTAATCGCGGTTCGTGAAGCCCGGCAGCGCCAGCAGCCGCGCCTTCAGGTCGGGGCCGACGACCAGGAAGCGGTCCTCGACCGGCGCGTCGGCGCTGTCGAGGTAGCGCATCGCGGCGACCAGAGCCTGGCCGACCTCCTCGTCGTCGCCGATGGCCGAAACCTGGCGCGCGGCGAGGGCGTGGAGGCCCAGCAGGTGCGTGTCGATCGCGCGGGCGATCGCGTGGCCGGCCTTTTTCGTGTAGATCTCGCGCAGGCTGCTCTTCGCCTGCACCGCCACGATGTCCTCGATCAGGAAGCTGACTTCCTTGTGGTTCGCGAGCGGGATGCTGACCTTGTCCTCGGTGGTGGACTGGGGCGTGACCTGCGCGTTGGGGGCTTTGGTCTGCGCGGCGAAGTTCGACACGCGCGGCACGTGGATGACGTCGCCGCCGTCCGCCGCCACGTCGTCGAAACGCGCGACCAGATCGGCCATGACGAGGTTCTTTTCCGCGGCCTCGAGCACGTCGAGGGCCCACAGTTCGGGGATGAAATTCGCGGCGGTCGTGGTGGTCACGTGGGCGTTTCCGAGGGCCATGGGGACTCCTTTGTTTGGTTTTTAGTTTTTGGTTTTTGGTTGTTTATTCCCTCACCCCGGCCTTCGGCCTCCCCTCTCCCACCCGGCGGGAGAGGGGCAGGGGTGAGGGCTTCGAGGGCCGGGGCTGAGGGCCTGCTATCCTTCTCCCCGCGCGGCGCTCTCCAGTTCCGCGCGGCGGCGGCGCAGCTCGACGAGCGTCGTCATCCGGGGCGCGGGCGCGGGGGAGGGGGAGCCCGCGGACCCCGCGCCGCCGGACGACGCGCTTTTCGCCAGATTCGGATTCTCGGTCAGGAACGCGCGCACGGCCTCGGCGAAACGCGTTTCGTCGTAACGCGCCGGGCCGGTCGGTCCCGCGAGCGCGAGTTCGGGCGACGTGCCCTCGCCGGGCCAC
This sequence comes from Deltaproteobacteria bacterium, assembly GCA_020845895.1. Taxonomy (NCBI): domain Bacteria; kingdom Pseudomonadati; phylum Myxococcota; class Myxococcia; species Deltaproteobacteria bacterium. The sequence continues at coordinate 13,161 of JADLEX010000023.1, forward strand.
TCGACGCGCGGCGCGAGCAGCGACACCACCTGGTCGGGGCGGTACGCGCCGCACTCGGCGGCGGCGTCGGACAGGAGCTGGCGCGAACGCGTGTCGCGGTAGCGGCGCTCCCATTCCTTCGCCGTCGCCAGCAGCCGGTCGCGCTCGACGCCCAACGCCTCGGCGCGCCGCGCCTGCTCGTGCGCCGCGCGCTCGGTCTCGTCCATGCGGCTCGTCTCGACGCGGGTGACGGCTTCGTCAATTTGCGAAGACAGACGCTCGATGGCGGCGTTCACGTCGGCCGCGAGTTTGGTGAGGGGATCGTTCGGGTCATCCATTTGGTTTTCTCCGTGCGTGTTCGTCACGATTCGATTTGGTCGCCCGTCGCGACCTCGCGCAGTACCTCGGCGCGCTGATCGCCGGGCAGTTCGCGCAGCACCGCGCGGGCGAGGCGCTCCAGCACACGACGGCGAAAGACCGGCCCGACGCCGAGTGCGAGGGTGCGTTCGCTCTCGTCCAGCAGCGCCAGCGGTTCGCTGACGCCGAAATCGCCGGGGAAGCGGATGCGAGCGTTCCAGTCGGGCGCGGCGATCGCCAGCGCGCGCTCGAAGGCCCGCGCGACATTGTCCGCCGCGTCGGCGAGCGCGTGGTTGGTGTCGAGAAAATCGAAGGCCTTGCTGATGCCGCTTTGCACGCGGCCTTCGCGGGCGCTGCCGCGCGACAGGCTCGCGAGCCGGTAGACCTCGTCGATGAGCCCGTCGATGCGGCGCATCAGCAGATCGGCCTGCGCGGCGTCTGGGCTGATGTATTCGGGCGCGCGGTGGCCCTCGGGGTAGAGGAAGATCGAGCTGGTGCCGAGCCGCGCGATGTCGCCGTTTTCGCCGTACTCCGCGGCGCTGCCCTCGGCGACGAGTTGCGAAAACGTCTGACGGTACAGGATCTCGCCGAGCAGCGACCCGAGGTTGAAGATCTCGCGGTTCACGTGGACGATCGACGCGAGCAGGCTCTCGCCCACCACGGGATCGTCGCCCTCGCGGAATCGGCACGACACGAAGGGCACGCGCCCGAAGGGATGGTCGCCCTCGTCCACGCACTCCCCCGTCTCGTCGATCAGGGTCCATCCGTTCGCGGTCCACAGGCGATAGCGCGTGCGTTCGACGTCCGTCGGCGTGCCCGCCGAAGCCTGGGAGACGTCGCGCCGCCGTTCGCGCACGAGCGCCCATTCGAGCCCGCCCGCGCCGCCCGCGTTCCAGTTCAGAAAGTCGCCGGGCAGCACGAGATACAGATAGCTGCGCAGGCCGAGCGCGAGCTCGTCGGCGACGGTCGCGGGGCGCGCGTCGGTGCGCGGGCGATCGACGCCGATCACCACGTGGCCGTAAACCGCGGCGAGGGTCAGCGCGCGCTTCATGACGTCGACGAGGCCGTGGCCGCGCCCGTCGGCGTCGGCGAGCAGCGCGGGCGCGCCGGCCTCGGGAAGGATGGTCGGGCCGACACGGAAGATCGACGCGACGTAGGTGTCCACGACCGGGCGGCAGTAGTTGAGGTGGAACGCGCGGGCGAGGCGTCGCCGGTGGTCGGCGGCGTTTTCGAGCCGATGGGAAAAAAGATTGGACGCCGTCAGGTAGTCGGCGCCTCCCTGGAAACTCTGCCAGGCGAGACGCCAGAAGGCGCGGCGCGATTCGTGATGGGGATGGCGGGATTCGATCAGATCCCTGAACGGCGTCCGCGTCATCGGCCCGTGCTCCTTTTCTTCGGCCGGATCGATGGGCCCGGCATCCCGGACCCTCGACCCGCCGTCGCCCGCGAAGGGCTGTATTTTTCTTCGTCGAAACCGTTTTCGCCCGCTCGTGTTTTTCGCGCTGTCGCTTTTCGCGCTGTCGATGTTTTCCTCACCCTTCGCGTGGCGAACGGGTGTTTTGCGCGTCACGATGCGTCAGCGGGTGGGAATGGGCGCGAGTTGTCGCGCGGCGGCGCGAGTCGGCACGGGATGGGCCGAAGCCCTCACCCCCGGCCCCTCTCCCGCCGGGCGGGAGAGGGGTGGCGAGCGCAGCGAGACGGGGTGAGGGATGAAATCGGAGACATGCGGTGCGAAGTGCTGCATGTCCACGGTCGCGGCTCCGTCGCGCCCGGCCCGCCGCGCGACATCCTCATATCGACGAAGCGCTTCACACGCAGGATCCCGCGCCGACTTCGAACACATGCTCTTCCGTCTCCGCGAGATCCAAAGACACTTCGAAGAGCACGTGGTCATCCCCGCCGAATTCCACGCTGTGCCACGCAATCGTCCACGTCCCCGGCGTCACGCCGTTGACCCGAAATTCCACGTCGTGCAGGCAGGAACACATGGCCGGATTCTCGCCGACATCCGATTCGTCAATGACCAGAGATCCCTCGCCGACTGTGGCCTCGACCGCGACTTCGAATCCGCAGTTGCGGCACGCATTCTCGTGAACCACGCCGAGGACGCCGTCGCTGATCGCAAATCGAACGCGCTCGACAGTGGACGCCTTGTTCGCCTCATCCACGCACGCACTCTGCGAAACGTCGAACACCGGCGAGGCGTCGCTCTCTTCCGTGCCGCCGTTCCCATCGTCGCTCGCGCACGAGAGCGAGCCGGCGACCAGAGCCGCGATGGCGACAGTCAAGAAACTCTGCCAGGCGCAACCGATTTTCATGGTAAGCATCCTTTCGATCCGCGTCGAAGAAAATCCCGAGAGACATCCTCGATTCAGTGGAGTTTAGCACGAGCGCTATCGGGAAGGGGGCGTGCCTTTGGATGTCCGCTTGGTATGGCGTCCAAGGAACACCAATGCAGCGTGCGGCGGCGGCGGAATTATCGAAAAAGATCCATTTGCTCATCGTCGGAAGGCAACCGATCGTGGCATTTTCCCGCGACGATATCCGGATTTTTGCACGCGCAGGATTTGATCGTGATTCCGAATTCCCCGGCCATCCGCTCCATCGCGCCGAGCCGTTCGCGGCGGTACTCTTCGGACGGCAGCAACATCGCGCAGCCTTCCCCGCCAAGCCTGGCCGTCTTTACGTAGAGACGTCGCATGACCGCGTCGAAGTCCCAATCTTTGAATCGGACGGCCATCGCAGGGCGAATCGCCGGGCGGATGTGCAGGAACGATGCGGCGGCCTCACGACACCGGCGCCCCGACACCTCCCGGAGCAGAGCCACGAGCGAGGAATCCGTGTCGGTCAACATCGGGATCAAGGGGTCCATCCGCAGCTCCACGCGAGCGCCGATTTCGACGAGATACGAAATGTTCCGCAGCCGACCGGCCACGGAGGTCGCGCCGGGCTCGAACGTTGAACGCACGCGATCGTCGGTCGTGGTCAACCCCACCTGTGCATTCACGCGGTCGGAGTGCCTCGAGAACAACTGGAGAAAGCGATCCGGGATCTTGGCCTTCGTCATGATCAGCAGGGGAATATTCTCCGCGAGCAGCATCTCCATCATGGAAAACTGCTCGTCCAAAATCGCCGGAATCGGAATGAACGGGTCCGTCGCCGAGCTGAAATAGACCAGCCTGGGTTTCCGCTTCTTCCGTGCTAGCTCAGCCTCCAGCCGTTTCGCACTGCCGGCGTAGAAGGATATTCGGCCATCACCGGGGTTATTCCGGTACGATTGCGCGTAACAATACCGGCATCGAAGAGGGCACCCCGCGGTCAGATTGATGACGTACGCATCGGACAGGCAGGGTAGACTCGGCCGCGCCAGAATGGGGGGCCTTTCTCTGCTCAAGGAGAATCTCCGGCAAATTCCACCTCCCGGGCCTGGTCGAGCAACTGGGCCTTTCTTTGTGTCCCCCCTCGCCCCGTCAAACTCCCTGGATGTTCGGCTCGATCCTTCGCCGAAATTTCGATCACAGCAGGCAGTTGCATCGCCCGAGATTCTGAATCGTATTCGTCGCCCGCCAGACGTCTTTCTCCTCGAGACACAGCGCCAGATCGAGGTCCGGTCGGAGCGCGCGAGCCTCGTTCGTCAGGAATGCGTACATCTCCTCCCGCAGACCCGCCTCGTAGCGCCCGCGACCGTCGCCGCCATCGCGACGCGGGCGCTCGAGGTGAACCGAGATCGCGTTCTCGCGGCCCATCTTCCGTTCCATGAGCCGCCTGGCCCCATCGTAGATGCATATCGCTCCGAATGTCAGCCGGACCAGCGGAACCTCCACCAACAATCGACGCAGAAAACGCGCGTAGCAATCGCGCCATCCGTCCGTCGGAATGACGGGCATGATGATGGCGCGCACAGGGTACCCCGCCGCGACGCACGCGTTCATCGCGTCGATCCGTTCGTCGATCGTGGGAACATCCGACTCGAACTCTTCGCACACTTCGGGCGGGTTGAGGCTCCAGGAAAGATGCGTTCGCCCCGCGTGTTCGAGGTCGAGGAGATTGTCCACGTCGGCACTCTTCGTCAGGAGCGTCATCTGGGCATATCGATGCCGGGCGAAGAACGGTACGAGCGTGCGTGAGTAGCCGGTCAGGGGATCGAGCGCCATGGGATCCTGGAGCTTGCCGAGGTAGAAAGCCGTCTGCCGCGCGCGTCGGTTCGCGACGCGGTCAATCGCGTCCAGAATTTCCGGCAGATTCACGAAGATCTTGACGGTCGGCGACCACTTCACGCCCATGGTTCCCGCAAGATAACAATATTTGCAGTCGTAGGCGCAAAAACCGTATGGCGAGAAATGCCAGTAGTTCGGGCAGATGTTTTCCGACTCTTCGCTAAAACGCAGCGGATCCTTGTGCTCGCCGAACACCAGCGTTCGCTTCCCCCGGTAGTGTCGCGCGAGCATGTCGTCCTCGCCGAGGTCCACCGCGTTGTGCGCGACATCCGAGGCTTCCATGATCTCGGCATCGGGGTAGACGGCGCAGATTCTTTCGACCAGATCGCGCCGCTCCGGTGTCGACAGGCTGCCCTTGGCGAGGACGATGCGTTCGACGTGAAAAAAACGCGGAGCGCGGGGTGGACGCGAGTTGTCCGAAAGCGCTGTCTCCCGCGTCCGGGTAAGCAGGTTCAGTTGTTGCGTTGGATGCGCGAGCGACTCACGTCCGAGTCTCGATTCGCCGGGTGGGCATCCCCGTGAACTTCTGCCAGCGCCGTAGGATGACATCGCAGTATTCGGGTTTTCTCTCCACCAGGATCGCACTACGACCGGCCATCTCCGCGGCAATGAGGGTCGTTCCAGAGCCGCCGAACGGCTCGAGGATGCGGGCCGATTTGGGACCGGCGTAAGCCAAAATCGATCGGTAAGGCAATTCTACAGGGCAGACAGCGGGATGTCCATAGCTCTCTTGCTGTTTGGTAACGGGCGCTACTTCCCAAACGTCTGAGTGGTGATCAGCCATATATCTCGCCGACTGATCAGTCATTCGAGTCAACGGTCCAGGTTTCTGGTATACAAGCAACGCTTCCCAGCGTAATGCTGGATAGTAGAGATGATTTCTTTGGATATGCAAATTTCGTGGAACACTGTAGTTGGCATGAGGTTTGACCCAAACTATTGTATCTAGAAATCGAAATCCTGCATCTTCAAACATGCTTGCATGATGTGCAACGTGGTTGTGATCCGTTTCTACTCCGTTCGCTATGTTCCATGTGACAACGCCCCCATCTTTGAGATTATCAAAGCAATTGACGATTATTTTTTGCATATCGGTCAGATATTCATCGTAGCTACTCCACTGAGCATACTCGCGTTGGTTGAAATACGGAGGGCCACCGAATATGTGATCGACTGGTCGCTCATCTACGCCAAGATGTATCGACGACGGTTCGCGTGAATCTCCGCAAATCAATCGATGACTTCCGAGTTCAAACCGATCTCCAAATCTGATTTCAGTTTTTTCAGCGATCGCAGGGATGTTTTCCTTTGCGTCGTCATCATCAAGAATCCGTCTGAGTTCTTCATTCGAAAACCCGATGGCGTCGAGCGAAACCTCGTCAGATTCCAGTCCTTTCAGAATCTGGCGCAAACCGGGAAAATCCCAATCGGCGATCTCTGCAGTCTTGTTATCTGCAACCGAGAAGGCTCGGCGCTGGGGATCAGACAGTTCAACGACGACGACCGGCACTTCCGCGAGCGAAAGCGATTTTGCTGCCTTCCAACGAGTATGGCCAGCAACGATAACGAAGTTATGATCACAGACTATGGGTACGTTGAAACCAAATGCCTTGATACTTTTGGCAACCACCTCTACGGCGTGATCGTTTTTTCTGGGGTTTTCTGGCCACGGTCTTAGATTTTCTGTTTTCAAGTATTGCACTTTCAACATTTTGGTGCCTCCAGTGGGTTATTTCTTCCGTTGAGTTTTGCTGGAGTGATATCTTGCGATGCGTTCTGCAACCAAGGAGTTAAGAAATTTTTGCACGTACTCGTGAATCGTTCCGTCGGGATAAACGATGCTATTGGCAATAAGGCATTCGGCATCACGCTGACCCTCAAAAGGGGAAAGCCCCGCATGTCGATACCATTGTTGTCGATCAAATTCGATTGAACCCCATGGACCCCTGCCGGATTGACACGAATCGGAGACGGCCAAGCGTCTTATTTCAACGGTTTTCCACGCGACGACGAGCTTCTGAGCACGCGGATTCTCCGCGATTAGGATAATCGCGTCGGGCGATTCTTTGGCGCGTAGTGCTTCGACGATTTCTTCGAATGTCATCATGTCTCCTCGCGCAAAAATTTTACAACGCAATAGTACTATAGATCGCTCTCGGTTGTTTTGCAAGCGGCATTAAACGACGAAACACGCCCATTCGCGACAATCGGAGTCGGTCACGATAGTTGCGGGTAGTATTCGAATGGCGGATTGGCAGGGGCAGCCCACAGTCGTGGGCGACCGTTCCACATTCCGAGCATCGTCAATCGCGTCGCCCCCCCGCCGTCTTGACGCTCCCGGGGGCGCGTGGTAGCGGATTGCCTTCGGTCTGGCCGGACCAGAGGGAGAGGTTTTCCGTGAACCGTCGCTTGCTGTTTGGCGTATTGGCGCTGTGCGCCGTGGTGTGTCTGAGTGTCTTTGCGTCGTCCGCGTTCGCGCGCGTCATCACGCCCGAGGAACTCGCGCGAATCCGCGCCGAGGCGCGGCCCATGCCGTTTCCCGATCCCGAGCGCGGCACCGTGACGAGCGGACCGACGCACATGATCTACAAGTTCGATCCCCGCGACGTGGTGATCGAGGACGAGCCGGTGGACACGCCGCGCCTGTTCGACAGCGGCCCGTCGGGGCGCCCCAAGGTCGGCGGGCCCACGCAGATCAACGACACCACCTCGCCGCCCTACAGCGCCGCCGTGCACCTGTATCTGCGATTCGGAACGGTCGGCTGGTCGGGATGCTCGGGCGCGTTCATCTACGACACGGGCACGGTGCTGACCGCGGGGCACTGCGTCTACAATCACGATTACGGCGGCCTCGCCAACGAGATCATTGTGATCCCCGCGCAGGACGAAGGCAATTCGCCCTGGGGATCGAAGAACGCGGTGAACTGGGCGACGAACGACTCGTGGGCGAACTGGGAAGACTACACGCAGGACTGGGCGGTCATCGCCGTGCCGTCGTTTTCGGGGCCCGCGCCGATGGGGCACATCTTCGACTCGTCAAATTCCTGGTATTACGACAACGAGTTCCAGACGGCGGGCTATCCGGCCGATCTGGGGTACCCCGGCGACGAGATGTGGTGGCAGTCGGCGTATCCGGATTACGTGGACTCCCGCCTGATCCGGCCCGACTACACCTTCGGCACCGATCCCTACTACTGCATCCCCGGCCAGAGCGGCAGCGGGGTCTTTCATCAGGACGGTTCGGACTACAACATCACGGCGGTGCTGACGCTCGCGAGCTGCCATTCGGTGCGCCTCAATCAGCAGATCGTGAACTTCATCAGCTCGTTCACGAGCGGCTGCGACGGCTGTTTGATCGACGGCGCGTGTTACGAGGACGGCACGAACCGCCCCGGCAACGACTGCGAGGTGTGCGACACCGACGAGGATGTCGAGGACTGGACATCGCTCGACGGCGATTCGTGCGACGACGGGTTCTTCTGCACGTCGAACGACACCTGTAACGAGGGCACTTGCTGGGGCCTGGGCGACACGTGCGACGCCGACCGGACCTGCGACGAGAACACGAATAGTTGCGAGGGCGGATCGGGCGGCGATGACGACGACGCGGGCGCGGGCTCGTGCGGCGACTGGCTGAACCTCATCTACGGCGGATGCGACCTCGCCTTCGTGTCGGGCGGCGTGGACCTCGAGGCGCAGGCCGCCTACGACTCGTGCCAGGCCGGCGGCGACAGTTGGGAGTGCGTGGGCTCGTGCGTGAATCACGAGAACGTCACCGACTGCGAGACGCTCGCGGCGTGCCTGTCCACCGCGTGCGGCCTGCCGACCGAATCCGAAAACGGCGGAGGCGGCGATGATGACGACGATGACGACGGGGGCGGCTGCGGGTTCTGACATTTCGTGCGGGATCGTGTCGCGGGAAAGATGAAACGATTCTTGACTGCCCCCATTGAGGGGGGTTAGCGTGAGATTGCCGTCCCGACTAATGTGGAATGGGGCGGCGTACGCAGGGAGGCCTCGATGTTCGGGGCCTTTTCCTTTTCCGGATTTTCGGGGGAGTTTCAATGGATCGGACGGCGGTGTTCGTCGATGCGGGATACCTGTTCGCCGCGGGATCGCGATTGATTGCCGGCCAGAAACTTCCGCGAGGCGCTTTCCATCTCGACTACGACGCCGTCCTGAACGTGCTCAACGATCTCGTACGCGACCTGACCGGTCTGCCTCTTCTGCGCTTCTATTGGTACGACGGAACGGCCACGGGCGCGACGCCCCAACAGCTCGCCTTGGCCTATCGCCCGAATGTGAAACTTCGGCTCGGATTCGTGAATCGTATGGGGGAACAGAAGGGCGTGGACTCGTTGATCGTCACGGACCTGATCAACCTTGCCCGCAATCACGCGATGGCCGACGCCGTGCTCATGACCGGAGACGAAGACATTCGAGTCGGCGTACAGCAGGCGCAGGAGTTCGGCGTTCGCGTTCATCTCATCGGGATAGAGCCCGCCGGCGAAAACCAGTCCGGATTCCTCGTCCAGGAAGCGGACGGTGTGCGTCAGTTGTCGATTGATTCTGTCCAGAGTTTTCTGAAGCTGGTTCCGGGCTTCAGGACTTCCGCCGAGGAGAGCACGTCATCGATCGCCGCGAGCATCGATTCGGCCACCGAGACACCGGCGTCACTCGCTTCCGAAGCCGAACGGATCGCGGGCGAACTTTCGCGGGAAGAGATCGCCGCCGTATTGAAGGAATCCAGCGGAGGCGGCGTGCCTGCCGACATCGATCGACGGCTCCTGTCCGCCGGAACCCGTGCGACCGGCGATTTCCGTCTAACGTCGGAGCAGAAGCGAACGCTCCGCGAAGCCTTCCTCGCGGCGTGCCGGCGTTTGACGACAATTTAGCTGTCCGGAAGGACCGAACCCTGTTCGACCCGTCATTCGGGCCGATCGTCTTTCCGCTGTCGCGTCCGCAGATCGGGTTCTCCGGACTTGGACATTTTGACATTCACATGTAGCTCGAAATCGACTGCCCGTTTTCTCGCTCGGTCTCCTGAAGACCGATTCCCGCGATGTTGCACGAACCACAAGCAGACGAGCCCAACGACCCAAAAGCCAGCGAGCAATTCGGAATGCTCGGTAACGAACCTAAGCCATGTCAGGAGCTTGATCGCGTAGTCGACCATCAATTTGAACCTCCCGAAGCAGCCCGCCGACATAGGCGTTCGGCGTCGCTTCAATGGCGCGCAAGCGGGTTTTCGCTCGTCGCACGGATTCTATCGCACGAAGTTCGCGTTTCTGTTTCGTAAAAATGGTAGAAAATTTTTATGGGTAGGGGCGGTCGAAAACGATCTCGGTTTTCGTTGGCGCAGACGGGTATCATCCGCCTCGTCGAGGCGGGCCGAGAAATCGGATTTCGATCTGGCTTGAGCCGGACCGGTCTACTTCCGAATCGCCGGGTCGCGCGGGTCGCGCACGTCTTCAGGCTCGCCGATCCAGTGGCGCATTTCGGAGCAGTAGAAACGCAGGCTGCGTACGATGGTCTGATCGGCGCCCGAGCCGTCGGCGTTCTGGAAGTAGCTGATCTTCATGCCGGTGACGAAACGACCGTCGGGGCACCCGGTCCACTCGCGGATCACGCCCGAGCCGTACTCGTTCGCGCCCTGCTGCTCGGCCACGGGCCAGTAGCGGCGACACTGGCGGCGCACGCCGGTCACGTTGCGCCGGTCGGACGTCGCCGCGGTCATGCCCGTGAGGAAAAAGCCCGTGTCGCACGTGTCGCGGATCGACTCGCCGCCGAACTCCGCGCCCGTCGCGCCGATCTGCTCGGTGAGCAGCAGTTCGTTGGGCTCGGTGCACACGAGGCCAAGGCCGGTCAGCGTGCCGACGCCGTCCACCACGGACACGTTGTACGACATGCCGCGCGCGACCTCGCCGTCCTTGCAGTGATACGTCCTGTCGCAGTAAGCGCGCTCGGCGGTGTCCTCGTCGGCCGTGCAGGGCGTGCCGACACGGGAGGAGAGCGTCGTGGACTTCGTGAACATATAGAGCTGTCCGCGCGCCGATTTGGAAAGCGCCGTCCCCGCCGCCGCGAGCGCGAAGAGCGCGATGGCCGCGCCGATCAGCGCGGGACGCACCCGGCGACCCGTTCTCACGTTCCGCATATTTGTTCCGGCCTTTCTCCGCCGCGTCCGGTCAACGACTGGACCCCAAAAACGGCGCTCACGTTAAACAAGCCATTTCGGCAGGTCAAGGACGATCGGCGACCAAAAACCAACAACCAAAAACCCAATTCTACGTCACACCCCCCGCTCGTCCGGCGGCCAGATGAACTTGTGCATCTGGAGCTGGAATCGGGCCGGCACGCGATCGGCGAGCATCCAGTTCACCACATCGACCGGGGTGAGCGCGCCGAAGACGACGGAGAGCAGCACCGCCCCCGCGCGTCGGTGCAGTTCGTGGCGGGCGATCGCGTCGCGGGCGTATTCGTAATCGCGGCGCGACGCGAGCACGAATTTCACCTCGTCCTTCGCGCGCAGCGCGTCGATGTTCGACCACAAATTGCGCGAATCCTCGCCCGAATCGGGGCACTTGAGATCCATGATGACGCGGGCGCGCTCGTCGAGCGCGTCGATGGGATACGCGCCGCTGGTCTCGATCAGCACGGTTCGCCCCGCGTCGCACAGCTGGGTCACGAGCGCGGGGACCTCTTTTTGCGCGAGCGGCTCTCCGCCCGTGATCTCGACGAAGTCCACGCCGAACGCCAGCGCGCGCGCGAGCACGTCGGCGCATTCCATCGTCTCGCCGCCCTCGAACGCATAGGCCGTGTCGCACCACACGCAACGCAGCGGGCAGCCGGTGGTGCGCACAAACACGCACGGCAGCCCGGCGAAGGTCGATTCGCCCTGCACCGAAAGATAGATCTCGTGGATGCGCAGCGCGCTCACGTCCCGAGGTCGCCTTCCGTCGCGTCCGCCGCGGCGCGAAGCTCGGCGACGACCGAGGCGTCGTCGATGCCACCGAGGTTGATCCGCACATTGGCGAGCGCGCCGCGCACGCCCGTCGCCGCCATCATGCGGCCCACGTCGAGATCGGACGCGCAGTTGACGTTGCTGCGCCCGTCGAGTCCCTGCAGCACGCGAAGCACCTCGACGCCGAGCTTCGCATTCGCCAGCGGTACACGCGCGGCGTGAATCGTCGCCGCCTGCACGGCAGCCGTGCGCGCGGCCTGCTGCTCGGGGGTATCCTTGGGCAGCGCGTACGCCGCCATCACCTCGCCGTAGGCGTCGGCGTCGGCGTCGATCGCCGCGCGGGCGCGGGCCGAAATTGTGTGCAGCGCGGCCATGGCGTCGCGCACGCACGATTCATGCTCGGCGTATTTCTTCTTGCCCGTCGTGAGTTCGCAGACCATCAGCCCGAGCGCGGCGGCCGACGCGATGGCAAACGCCGCCACGCTGCCGCCGCCCGGCGCGGCCGATTTGCCCGCCACCGCGTCGAGAAACGGCGCGGCCATGTCGGCGAGCGGCGTGCGGCTCGCGACGGCGGAGCCGCCCGCGGCGACCTGCGCGATGCGGTTCTCCAAAATCATGTCGGGCGAGAAATTCTCGACGCGCAGATAGAAGTCCGCCGCGGCATCGAGCGCGCGCTGCGGCACGAGGCCGACGATCTCGCTGCCCACGACGGCGACGCCGTAGCGCGCCGCTTCGCTCTTCACCATCTCGACCGCGCGGTGGATCGGCGTTCCTTCGAAATCCGTCAGGTTCATCGACACCTGGGCGATACCGCGCGCGTCGAGCTTCACGCCCATCGCCTTCACATAAAGCAATCCGCCCGACGAATGGCGAACGGCCTTGGCGATGCGGTTCGCGACGGCGAGGTCGCTCGTCGCGAGATTGACGTTGTACGCGACGAGAAACTTGCGCGCGCCGACAATCGCCGCGCCCGCCGTGGGATGCAGTTCCGGACCGCCGCGATCGGGGCGGCGCGCCGCGTTGGTCTTCACCTCGTCGCGGATGCCCTCGAATTCGCCCCGACGAACATCGGCCAGATTTTCGCGATCGGGCCGCGTCGCCGCCTGCTCATAAAAATACACGGGCAGGCCGAGCTCATTCCACAACCGGTCGCCGACTTCGCGCGCAATCGACACGCACTCGCCCATCGTCACGCCGCGCACGGGAATGAAGGGGATCACGTCCACCGCGCCCAGGCGCGGATGCCCGCCGGTGTGCGTGGTGAGGTCGATCAGGCGCATCGCCGTCGCCGCGCCGCGCAGGGCCGCCTCGCCCACCGCTTCGCGCGTGCCGACATAAGTGACGACGGCGCGGTTGTGGTCGGCGTCGGATTCGTGGCCGAGCACATAAACGTTCGGCGCGGACGCGATGGCCGCGACGATCGCGTCGATCACCTCGGGTCGCCGGCCTTCACTGAAATTCGGAACGCACTCGACAATCGTCTTCACGGTCTTGCCCCCGACTCAAATACGACGCGACACAACAGCGCCGCCGACAATGACAACGCGGCACGGATTCGTGCCGAAATGATACGGAATCCGACGCTCGTCGGACCCATCCAAAATCACGAGATCGGCCCGCGCGCCCGGCTCGATACGCCCGCGATCGCCCAGGCCCAGCGACGCCGCGCCGTTCGCGGTTGCGGCGACGAGCGCTTCGTGCGGCGTCATCTTCATCCGATTGCACGCGAGGGCAAGCATCATCGGCATCGACCACGAGGGCGAACTGCCAGGGTTGAAATCGGTGGCGACAAACACCGCCGCACCCGCGTCGACAAGCGCCCGCGCGGGTGGATATCGGTCGAGCCCAAGGTGAAACACCGAACCGGGCAGGAGCCCCGCCGTCGCACCGCTCGACGCGATCGCCGGGATTTCGTCGCCCGACAAATGCTCCAGATGATCGACGCTCGTCACCCCGGCGCGAATCGCCGCGAGCGCGCCGCCGTTACGCGCGTGCTGCTCGACATGGGCACGGCAGACGAGGTCGCAACGCGCGGCGGCGGCGAAGATGCGTTTCATCTCGTCGATGGTGAAGGCGGCCTCGTCGCAATACACGTCGCAAAAATGCGCGAGACCCTCGCCCGCGGCCTCGGGGATCACGCGCTCGCACCATAGGCGCACGTAGCCCTCGCGATCGCGCGCGTATTCGGGCGGCACCACGTGCGCGAGCAGCGTGGGCAGCACGGACAGCGCCGAGCGCTCGCCCATCGAGCGGATCGCGCGCAGCATCTTCATTTCGCTTTCGAAATCGAGGCCGTAGCCGCTTTTCGCCTCGATCGTCGTCGTGCCGTATTCCAGAAAACGTGCGGCGTGGTCGAGCGCGATGTCGACCAGCAGCGATTCGTCCGCCTCGCGCACCGCGCGCACACTCGACAAAATTCCGCCGCCCGAGGCCGCGATCTGTTGATAGGTCTCGCCGCGAATGCGTCGCTCGTATTCGCCGTGGCGTGTGCGGGCGAAAACCGGGTGCGTGTGCGCGTCGACAAATCCGGGGATCACGGAGCACCCGCGCGCGTCGATGACTTCCGCATTTTGCGCGGCCATAAGACGCAGCACCTCGGCCTCGTGGCCGACCGCGACAATCGCCGGGCCGTCGCACAGCACCGCCGCGTTCTCGACGACGCCCGCGTCGGCCAGCGCCGCGCCGCGCCGCGCGCCCGGTCCGACCCCGCACGTCGCGAGCCGCGAAATGTTGCGGATCAAAATCATCGCGGCCCCAACATGGGGATCTTCACGTCGCGCTCGCGGGCGAAGTTGATCGCCTCGTCGTAGCCCGCGTCAGCGTGCCGGAAAACGCCCATCGCGGGGTCGTTCGTCAGCACCCGTTCGAGCCGCGCCGCCATGCGCGGCGTTCCGTCCGCGATGGCGACCTGCCCCGCGTGCAGCGAATAGCCGATCCCCACGCCGCCGCCGTGGTGGAAGCTCACCCAGCTCGCGCCCGACGACGCCGCGACGAGCGCGTTGAGCACCGGCCAGTCGGCCACCGCGTCGGTGCCGTCCTTCATCGCCTCGGTCTCGCGGTAGGGGCTCGCCACGCTCCCGCAGTCCAGATGATCGCGGCCGAAGACGATCGGCGCGGCGAGCTCGCCGGCCGCCACCATGTCGTTCACGCGCAGCGCGAACGCCGCGCGCTCGCCGTAGCCGAGCCAGCAGATGCGCGCGGGCAGGCCCTGAAACGCCACGCGCTCGCGGGCCAGCGCGATCCACCGTGCGAGCGAGGGATGGTCGCCGAACATGTCGAGCACCAAATCGTCGGTCTTGCGGATGTCGTCGGGATCGCCCGAGAGCGCCGCCCAGCGAAACGGCCCGCGCCCTTCGCAAAACATCGGGCGGATGTAGGCGGGCACGAATCCGGGAAACGCGAACGCGTCGTCCACGCCCGCTTCCTTGGCGAACGTGCGGATGTTGTTGCCGTAGTCGAAGGTCACAGCCCCGGCCCGCATGAGCGCCAGCATGCCGCGCACGTGCTCGCCGATCGACGCGACGGCGCGGCGGCGGTACTCGGCGGTGTCGCGCGCGCGCAGATCGAGCGCTTCGGCGAGGCTCATGCCGTGCGGCACGTATCCGCCGATGGGGTCGTGCGCGCTCGTCTGGTCGGTCACGATGTCGGGCCGGGCGCCGCGGCGCGCGAGTTCGGGGATCACGTCGGCGCAGTTGCCGACAAGCCCGACGGCGAGCGCCTCCCTGCGATCCCGCGCGTCCATCACCCACGCGAGCGCCTCGTCGAGCGAGTGGGTCATGCGGTCGCAGTAGCGCGTGTCGATGCGCTTGCGGATTCGCGCCGCGTCGACGTCGATGCCCAGAAACGCCGCGCCGTTCATCGTCGCCGCGAGCGGCTGAGCGCCGCCCATGCCGCCGAGCCCGCCGGTCACCACGAGCCGCCCGGCGAGCGTGCCGCCGAAATGCGCCCGCGCGGCGGCGGCGAAGGTCTCGTAGGTGCCCTGCAAAATGCCCTGCGTGCCGATGTAGATCCACGAGCCCGCGGTCATCTGGCCGTACATCATCAGCCCGCGCCGATCGAGCTCGTCGAAGACCGCCCAGTCCGCCCACTTCCCCACGAGATTGGAGTTCGCGATCAGCACGCGCGGCGCGTCCTCGTGCGTGCGGATGATGCCCACGGGTTTGCCCGACTGCACGAGCAGCGTCTCGTCGTTTTCGAGATCGCGCAGAGACCGCACAATCGCGTCGAAGCACTCCCAGTTGCGCGCGGCCTTGCCGCGCCCGCCGTACACGACCAGGTTCGCCGGATCCTCGCCGACGCGATCGTCCAGATTGTTCATGAGCATGCGCAGCGCGGCTTCCTGGTGCCAGCCTTTGCACGAGAGCGCGGCGCCGGTGGGGGCGCTGATCGGCGGGCGGAACATGGGGGGCTCCCCGTGGGATCGTGAGATGCGACCGTCATTATCGGAATGGCGTCGAGGGGTGTAAAGCGCGCTGGACGCGATCACGCCCGGCGCGCTAGAAACATCGGACACGAACAGGGAGAAACGAGATGGCGATTCGCGCGATGGCGGCGATGGAACAGGGCGGGGCGCTCGCGCCGTGGAGCTACGAGCCGGACGCGCTGGGGCCGATGGACGTGCGCGTGCGCGTGAAAAGCTGCGGCATTTGTTTCAGCGACGTGCACATGATCGACAACGACTGGGGCGCTTCGCGCTATCCGCTCGTGCCGGGGCACGAGGCCGTGGGCGTCGTCGAGGAACTGGGCGGCGGCGTGACCCACCTGAAACTCGGCGACCGCGTCGGCGTGGGCTGGCAGCGCGGCGCTTGCCTGCAATGTTCCGACTGCCTGCGCGGCGACGAAAACCTGTGCGCCGAAAACCGCGCCACGATTATTCACGGGCGCGGCGGATTCGCCGAGGCGCTCGTCATCGATTCGCGCTTCGCGTTTCGTCTGCCGGAAGGACTCGACACCACGACGGCGGGGCCGCTGCTGTGCGGCGGCGTCACGGTGTATTCCGCACTGCGTCACGCGGGGATGCGTTCAGGGCAGAACGTCGGCGTGATCGGCGTGGGCGGCCTCGGGCACCTCGCGGTGCAGTTCGCGGCGAAGCTCGGCAACCGGGTGACGGTCTTTACGACGAGCGACGACAAAGCCGAGCTCGCTTCGCGACTTGGGGCGCACGAGGCGGTGGTGACGCGCGCGGGCGAAGAGCCGTCGTGCTCGCGCGATCTCGACGTGCTCATCAGCACCGTGCCCGTCGCGCTCGATTTCGCCGCGTACCTCGACCTGCTGGGCTCCGACGCGACGATGACGTTCGTCGGCGTGCCGAACGAACCGATGAGCGTGCCGCTCGTCAAGCTGCTCGCGCGGCGTCGGCGCATCACGGCGAGCCCGATCGGCGGGCGCGCGATGATGGACGAGATGCTGCGCACGGCGGACACCTTCGGCATCGCGCCGATCGTCGAGACGTTCCCGCTGGCCGCCGCGGGCGACGCCATCGCGAAAGTCCGCGCCAATGCCGTTCGCTACCGCGCCGTGCTGACGGTCTGATTTTCCGAAGCCTCGCGGCCCTGGCTCGGCGTCTTTGCACCGACGCATGACAGTTCGCCGGCATTCGGATTCTCCCATTCTCCAACCCCGGGTGGCGTCCCGCCAAGATATCGATCGCTATAACCGAATAACCGTTTAAACGGTTATACAGGTATACCATCTCCGAAATGCGGAGTCGGCGCGCCGGGCGCTCTCACCGCTTGTACAGCTTCGGATTGATCCCGTGCGCCTGGATGCGGTAGGCGAGCTTGCGGTAGGTCATGTTCAACTCGCGCGCGGCCGACGCCACGTTGCCCGACAGGCGTTTGAGCGCCTCGATGATGATCTCGCGCTCGTACGTGTCGAGCTGAGATTCGAGCGAGCCTGTCATCTCGGTCTGCGTCGCCTCGGCGGTCTGCAGCGAAGGCGGCAGGTGGAAACCGTGGATCGCACCGTCGGAAGACAGCAGCACCGCGCGCTCGAGAACATTCTGCAATTCGCGCACGTTGCCCGGCCAGTGGTAGCGCATGAGCATGTCGATGGCCGGGGTCGAGATGCGTTTCACCGTCTTGTTCATGATCTTCGAATACGTCTCGCAGAAGTGATCGGCGAGCAGCAGGATGTCGCTCTTGCGTTCGCGCAGCGGCGGCAGGTGGATCGAGAAGACGTTGAAGCGGTAGAACAAGTCCTCGCGGAACAGACCCTCCTGAATCATCGACTCGAGCGGCTTGTGCGTCGCCGCGACGATGCGCACGTCGAGCGGAATGGTGCGCGTCGCGCCCACGCGCTCGAACTCGCGCTCCTGCAAGACGCGCAACAGCTTCACCTGCACGCGCGGCGAAAAATCGCCGATCTCGTCGAGGAAAATCGTACCCCCGGCGGCGGCCTCGAATCGCCCCACGCGATCGCGCACCGCGCCGGTGAACGCGCCTTTGACGTGGCCGAACAGCTCCGATTCGAGCAGACTTTCGGAGAGCGCGCCGCAGTTCACCCGCACGAAGGGGCCGTCGCGACGCAGGCTGTTGTAGTGGATCGCCTGCGCGACGAGTTCCTTGCCCGTGCCGTTTTCGCCGCGCAGCAGCGCGGTGGTGTCGGTGGGCGCCACCTGCATGATGAGGCTGTACACCTCCTGCATGGCCGCCGAGGTGCCGACGATGTTCGCGTGGCGGAAGCGCTCGGCGAGGCGGTCGCGCTGCTCGCGGTCCTCGTGCATGCGGTCGTGCATCTCCGAGGTTTCCTGCCGCAGCCGCACGCTGTGGGCGATCATGAAGGTGATGGCGCGGAGCAGGTCGGCGTCCTGCGCGAGTTCGGATAACGGCACGCGGGGTTTTTCGACCGAAAGCGTGCCGATGACCTCGATGCCCAGGCGGATCGGCGTGCAGATGCAGGACGCGTCGCGCACGCCCTCGCCCGTATCCTTGCCGACACTGGGCAGCACGACGGTCTGGCCGGTCTGGTAAGTGCGGCCGACGACGCCCTCGCCGACGTTGTAGCTGGTGTGGCGGACTTGCGCCTCGCTCAGACCCAGCGACGCCTCGACACGCAGACGCCCTGATGACTTTTCGAAGATGGCCACCATTCCGCGCGTGACGCCGAGGTTTGCGCCGAGGATCTCCATCACGCGGTCGAGGGTCTCGATGTCTTTGAGGCCGCGTTCGAGCAGCGAGCCGATCTGGTAGAGCACGCGCAGGCGTGGGCGCTCGGTGCTCTGGGGAGCTGCCGCGGGAACAGCGGAATCTGATTCGGGACGCGCGGCGTCCGAGTCGGGATCGGTCATGGCACAGCCAATTCAAGAGGGAAATACAGTTGCCGATATTCGACAACAAAATGGACGAAAATGTCAAATGAAGCTTTGGTTCGGTGGCGCACACCTCAGGCTGTTTTGGGGTTCCACCGCTTTCCGGGCGAACTCCGAAATCCGGAGTCCGAAATTCGGAATCCGGAGTTCGTGGTGCGCTTTCCGGCCACTTCACCGAATAATAACGCTATTAATTCAAATAGTTACGGAATTGTCGGAACACGGCACGCAACTTGGAAAAGAGTTTCGCGGACAGGGCGCTCGGGATTTTTGGGGGAGGACGCGAGATATGGGCTTGAAGGTCAACACCGCATCGGTCATCGGCGTCGAAGCTCAACCCGTCGAGGTGCAGGTCGACGCCAGGCGTGGAGTGTTCCTCTTCAACATCGTCGGTCTGCCCGACAGCGCCGTGCGCGAGGCCAAGGACCGCGTCCAGGCCGCCCTGTATACGAGCGGGTACTACCTCCCTGAGAGACACTACACCGTGAACCTCGCGCCGTCGGACGTCCGCAAAGCGGGCGCGGGCTTCGACCTGCCGATCGCCGTGGGGCTTTTGGCGGGTATCGGCGTGGTCCCCGAGAATGGCCCGCTGGAACGCTTCGCGATCGTCGGCGAGCTCAGTCTCGACGGTTCGATTCGGGGCGTGCGCGGCGCGCTGGCGGTGGCGTCGTCGCTCGCGTCGCAGGGGCTCACGGGGCTGATCGTTCCCGAGGAAAACGCGCGCGAGGCGGCGGTGGTGCGCGGCGTCGAAGTCGTACCCGTCCGGCATCTCACCGACGTGATTGCGTTCCTGCGCGGCGAAACGGCCATTCCCGCCGTGACGCTGGATCCCGACGCGCTGCTCGCCGAGGCGTGGCAGGGCGGCGACCTGGACTATCGCGACGTCGCCGGGCAGGAGCACGCCAAACGCGCCATGGAAATCGCCGCCGCCGGCGGGCACAACGTGTTGATGATCGGCCCGCCGGGGTCGGGCAAGACGATGCTCGCCAAGCGCCTGCCCACGATTCTGCCCGATATGAGCGTGGCCGAGGCGCTCGAGGTGACGAAAATCCACTCCGTCGCCGGGCGGCTGCCGGAGGACCGCGGGCTGGTCGTGCGCCGCCCCTTCGAGAGCCCGCACCACACGATCAGTTCGGCGGGTCTCGCGGGTGGGGGCGTGGGGGTGCCGCGCCCGGGCACGCTGAGCCTCGCGCATCGCGGGGTTTTGTTTCTCGACGAGTTGCCCGAATTCGGCCGCCACGTACTCGAAGTCCTGCGCCAGCCGCTGGAGACGGGATCGATCTCGATCGTGCGCAGCGCGGCCGAGGTGACGTTTCCCGCGGACGTGTGCGTGGTCGCCGCGATGAATCCGTGTCCGTGCGGGTATTTCGGCGAACCGCTGCGGCACTGCACGTGTTCGCCCGAGACCGTGGCGCGTTACCGGCGGCGGCTCTCGGGGCCGCTGCTCGATCGCATCGACCTGCACATCGAGGTGCCGTCGCTGCGTTACCGGGAGTTGGCGGCGCCGCGCGCGGGGGAATCGTCGGAACAAATCCGCGCGCGGGTGATGGCGGCGCGGCACGTGCAGGCAAAACGCTTCGCGGGGACCTCCGTGGCGTGCAACGCGCGGATGACTCCCGCGCAGCTTCGCGAATTCGTCGCGCTCGATGCCGATGGCCACCGGATCATGGAATCGGTGATGGAGCGGCTCGGGCTCTCGGCGCGCGCGCATGATCGCATCCTGAAGGTCGCGCGCACGATCGCCGACCTCGACGGCTGCGAATCCGTGCGCGCGACGCATCTGGCCGAAGCGGTGCAGTACCGCGGCCTCGACCGCGCGTCGAATCTGCGTGCGGCTTAGCGACAAGATCCGCGTCCCGTTCCCCCAGTGCGGGGCGCGCGCGAGGGAAAACGCAATGTACGGGAAAAGCACAACGGGCGAGCGGATCTCGTCCTCAAAACGAACGCGGCGGCGGGGCCGCCCCCGCCGCCCAACTCACGTCGCAACGACGATCGCGCGGATTCGTTCCGCGAATATCGAGTGGCGAACGGAGGAATCATGAGCGGACCGAAGAACGAAGGGTTTATCGGGCGACTCTCGGAGCTCATCGAGGAACTCGGCGGCGGCCACTACTCGCGCTTCGCCCGAATCGTCGGCACGGGCGCCACGACCATCGACAACTACATGCGCGGCAAGAGCGTGCCGGGTCTGAACATGATCGTGGACATCTGCCGGCAGTGCGGTGTGACGCCCAACTGGCTGATTTTCGGATGGTCGCCGAAATTCGGCGCGGCCTCCCGCCCGATGCCCGAGTCGATCCGGCTCGTGCACGCGGGAGAGGCGGGCGTCGTGTCGAGCGACGACTTCCAGACCGTGCCCATCCTCAAACCCGATGCCTGGCGAGATCCCGCGTGCTTTCGCGTCTGCGCGGAGACGATGGAAGGGTTCACGGTTTCGCATGCCAAGCCCGGCTCGCGCCTCGCCGCGATCCGCATGCCCGACGACGCAATGGGCGACGAGGTCGCGCGCGGCGACCTGATCGTCTTCGACATGGAGAGCCGCGAAGCGGCCGCGATCGAAGGACACCTCGTCGCCGTGAAGTTCGACGATGCGGTCACCGTGCGTCGCGTAATGGACGAGCGATTTCTGGCGAACGACGTGCGCCGCCACGCGCCGCAAAAGGCGATGCGTAGGCAGATCCTCGGCGCGGTCGTGGAGGTTCGCAAAAGCGTGTGAGGTGTCGGCGCGCGTGGACGCGTCGCGAACGGTCTTTGACAATCAGCAGGGAGCGTCTATTCCGCGGATTCCAGCCTGCGGCCGACGATTTTGAGGAAGAGATCCTCGAGGCCGGGCTCGGTCTTGCCGAAGCTCTCGACGCGCAGTCCCTTGTCTCGCGCCGCCTGGAGCACGCCAAGGATCATTTCGTCGGAACGCAGCCCGAAGCGCACCTCCCACCAGCCGGCGGCCTCGTCCACGCCGTGCAGGTAGGGTTTCTCAACGCCGTCGACCCCGCCGATGATCTCGGGCCGCGCGGGCAGGGGCGCGAGCTGAAGCCGGTACACCGCTCCATCGCCGAGCTGGCGGCGCAGGTTGGCGGGCGTATCGCAAACGACGATCTTGCCCCGGTCGATGATCGCGATACGGTCGCACAATGCCTCGGCCTCGGCCATGTAATGCGTGGTCAGGAAAACAGTCTTCTCGCGGTGGTCTGCGGTCCAGGCGCGAATCGTGTCGCGTACTTCGCGGGCGATGTGCACATCGAGGCCCAGGGTCGGTTCGTCGAGAAAGAAGATCTTGGGATCGGTGACGAAGCCGCGAATGATATTCATCTTCTGACGCATGCCCGTTGAGAGCTTCGACACCTTGGTGCGGGTGTCCGCCGTCATGCCGAACTGTTCCAGGTAGCGTTTGATGCGCGCCCGGGCCACGTCGCCCGGCACGCCCCAAAACTGGGAAAACATCCAGATGTTTTCCTCGACGTTCAGGATGCCGTAGCCGCTGGTCTCGCCGCCGGAGACCATGTTGATGAGGCGTCGGACCTTCGCGGTCTCGGTGACGACGTTGTGGCCGTCGACGAATGCCTCGCCGCTTGTGGGGTACAGCAGCGTGCAAAGGATCTTGATGAGCGTGGTTTTGCCCGCGCCGTTCGGGCCGAGGAACCCAAAGATCTCGCCGGACCGGACCTCGATGTCGACGCCGGCGAGGGCCGTATGCGGCTCCTTGCCCTTCTTTTTGAACACCCGCACAAGATTGCGGGAGTGAATCGCCGGCGGCATGGAAATCCTCGCGAACCGTGCAGGGAACTTCAGTCAGGCGTGCGAATCTAAGGTTCGCCTTTTGCGAGTGTCAAGGACGGGACGTCTCCGGTCTTCCACGCCGTAAAGCAATTGTCAGGTTTCGCGCGAAACCGTGACGAGGGCCATCGAGTCTTGCTCGGCACCGCCGGTGTCGAGCGTTTCGCGGCGCGCCTCGATGCCCGGTGACGTAACGTCCGTTTCCGTCCTTGATCGCTTTCGGGGCCGTGTGCTAGTTTCGGGGCGCTTTTGAAACAACGCGCGGCGGAGCGTCGATGCGGGGCGCATGCCCGGTCTGTGACCGGCGTTTCTACATCCCGGACCACAAGGTGCGTGACGAGGGGCTCCCGGTGCGGTGCCCCGCGTGCAAAACCGTCACGCGCTTTTTCCCCGAACACAAGACGACAATATTTTCGGTCGACTTCCAACCGACCCCCGAGCCCGAGCCCGAACCCGAGCTTGAGCATGTGGCACAGCCGCCCCCGGCTGTGCGTGAACCCGAGCCGGAACCCGAACCCCAACCTGAGCCCGAGTCGACACCCGAGCCGGAGACTGAGCCGGAGCTTGAGCATGTGGCACAGCCGCCCCCGGCTGTGCATGAATCCGAGCCGGAACCCGAACCCGAACCCGAACTCGAGCCCGAACCTGAGCCGGAGCCCGAACCGGAGCTTCATGAGAATGTGGCGCGGGCGCCCTCGCCTGCGATCGATGCCGTGGAGCCGTCCTTCGCCCCGACCGAGGGCGGTCGGGCCACGGAAGTCGAAACTGAGAACGAGGCGGAACTCGCACAGCCGAGGGCGGCTGTGCCACATGTGTTACCCGAGGTTGAGTCCGAACCCGAACCCGAGCCCGAGCCCGCGAAACTGGAATCCTCGCGTGCGGAACTGAAGATCGAGGTTCACTCGTCCGGCAGTCCGGTCGTCTCGATCGAAACGCCCGAGAAGCCGTCGCTGTGGAAGAAGCTCTTCGGTCGCGTTCGCGAAGACCGAGAAGAGGAAGAGCCCGTTCCGCCGCCTCCGGATTACGATGCGGGCTGGGTCGAGACGTCCCGCGTTGGGGAAGTAACCGAGCCTGCGCCCGAGCCTGAACCCGAACCCGAGCCCGAACCCGAGCCCGCGCCGGAGCCGGAAGCTGAGTTGGAGAACGCACAGCCGGGGGCGGCCGTGCCACATGACGAGCCTGAGGCTGAGCCTGAGCCTGAACCTGAGCCAGAACCCGAGCCCGAGCTCGAACCCGAGCCTGAGCCTGAGCCTGAACCTGAGCCAGAACCCGATCCCGAGCTCGAACCCGAGCCTGAGCCCGCGCCGGAGCCGGAAGCTGAGTTGGAGAACGCACAGCCGGGGGCGGCTGTGCCACATGACGAGCCTGAGCCTGAACCTGAGCCAGAACCCGATCCCGAGCTCGAACCCGAGCCCGAGCTCGAACCCGAGCCTGAGGCTAAGCCTGAACCCGAGCCCGAGCCGATTCCCATTTCCTCGCCCGCGCTCCAGCCTTCGCACGACGCGCTTCGCGCGAAGCCGGGGTCAACGCGAATCGACCTCAAGATCGAGGTACCTGCGGATGTCCGCCCATCACTGACGGTCGAGCCATCCGAAAAGCCTCCGACGTTGTGGCAAAAGCTGTTCGGAACGGGACGCGAAGAAGCGCCGGTCGAAGTGGTCGAACGCTCAGAGGCGGAACTCGAACCCAAGTATGAACATGTGGCACAGCCGCCCTCGGCTGTGCTCGAGCCTGAACCCGAGCCCGAAACGGAAACGGGATCTGATCTCGCGCCGCCGATGACTGCTGTGCCGCGCGAGCCGCCTGCTTTCCCGGCGGAACTGCCCGCCGAAGAAGCGCCGGACGACTACGTCGAGCAGGTGCTGGACGAGGTGGAACGGCCTTCGCTGTGGAAGCAGGCGCATGACTTCGTTCACGCGGCGCACGAACACGACGCGCATCCCGTCGCGCCGCCGACGGACGTGGAGCCGGAGCCCGAACCCGAACTCGAACCCGAGTCAGATCATGTGGCACAGCCGCCCTCGGCTGTGCTGATTTCAGAAGAACCTGAATCGGAATCTGAACCTGAACTCGAGCCCGAGTCGGAACTTGCTCCCGCACCGGAGACGGAACCCGAGCCGGAGCACGCACAGCCGGGGGCGGCTGTGCCACAT
The DNA here is from genome assembly GCA_020845895.1 of Deltaproteobacteria bacterium. Taxonomy (NCBI): domain Bacteria; kingdom Pseudomonadati; phylum Myxococcota; class Myxococcia; species Deltaproteobacteria bacterium. The sequence continues at coordinate 37,911 of JADLEX010000023.1, forward strand.
GGCGGGTTCGACGTCGAAGCAGTGCCGGAACCCGAGACCGACGCTGAGGCGCCGCCGGAAATCGAGCCGGATGCCGCCGTCTTAGCGGCCCCGGAAGTTTCCGTTCCCGAGGATTTCCCCGGCGCACCCGCCATGCCGTGCGTGCCGATTGTCGAGATTGAGGAAGAGCTGGTGGCCGAGCCGGCGGCCGAGCCGGAGCCAGAACCCGAGACCGAACCCGAGCCCGAGCCGGAGCACGCACAGCCGGGGGCGGCTGTGCCACATGACGAGCCGGAACCCGAGCCCATTCCCAAGTTCGAAGAAGAGCCGGAGCTTGAACCCGAGCCGGAATTCATCTCCATCCCCGAACCCGAACCCGAACCCGAACCGGGCGACGAGTTTCAGGAGGTCGTGCTCGACGAGGACGACGAGACGCCGGACACCCTGACCGGCCCCGCGATTCCGGCGCTCGGGGAACCCGCGTCGATGCCGGACCTCGTCGACGATCGTGGAGCGATCGAACGCATCATCTCGCCGGCCCATGCTCACTGGGCGGTACCGCACGAAACGCGCGCTCCGTCGCCGCTCGTGTTCGAGCCCGAGGTCGTGCGGGTGGAGCCGTCCGGGGCGGCGCGCCTCGACACGGGTGTGCCCGAGCTCGTCCGGCGCATCACCCCGCGCCGTCTACTGATCGGAACCTTCATCGCGATCGCGATCATCGTCGCCGCGGCGCTCGTCTTTCGCCCGCGCGAAGCCGCGCCGCCGGGAACGCCGCCCGCGCCCGAACGCGTCACCGATCCGACGGTCGAGGCGCTTGAGGACTTCGCCGTCGCGCGGTCGCTCGAACGCACCGGCATTCCCATCGATCGGGAGAAGGCGGTGGATCTCTTCGGCCAGGCGCTCGCCACGGACCCGAGTTTGAACGACGCGCGGGCGCGACTGGTATGGCACCGGGTCGAGGACGGCCTGGTCGCGCAAAACCGCGACCTGATCGAGCAGGGGTGCGTCGAGGCGGAAAATCTCGCGCCCGAAACCGCCCAATCCCGCGCCGGCTTCCTCGCGCTCGGGCTTTGCCGCTTCGCGCGCGAGGACTTCAACGGCGCGACCAAGCTCGCCCTGCGTGCGACGCACGTCCCCGAAGACGGAACCGCGCAGCCGCAGGGGCCTGAGCTCGACCGGCAGGTCGCCGAAGGCTACGTGCTGCTCGCGCGGATCTACGGCGCGCAAAAAGACGAGGAGCGCCAACTCGAATCGCTGCGCGCGGCGACGGCCCGCGACCGGGGCAGCTTCGAAGCGCACACGCGTCTCGCGCAGCTCTTCGAAAATCGCCGCGATTGGAAATCGGCTTACGACGCGGCGGCGGCGGCGCTGCACGCGAGCCCGAACAATCCCGAGGCGAAGTCGGCGGTCGAGATGTATCGCGGTCGCATGAAGGGCGGCGGCGACCAGCTCGTCTATGGCGATGACAAGGAGCTCGCGAGCGACGCCGAAAAACGCAAGGCGTTCGCGTATCTGCTCGCCAAGGCACGTGCGATGCGGCGCGGCGGCGGATACCACCCGGCGCTCGGCCAACTCGAAAAGGCGCTCAAACTTCAGCCGGGCAACGTCGAGGCGCTGATGGAGACCGGTTGGATCTACCTCGACATGAAATCGCCCGACGCGGCGATCGAAGCGTTCACCGACGCCAAGGCGCAGGGGTCGGCCGACGCGTATTTCGGGCTCGGCGCGGCGTACGAGGCCAAGGGCCAAAGCGCGGCGGCGCTGGAAAATTACGAGAAATTCATTAAGCTCCGCCCCGACGCGCCCGAGTCGGCGCAGGCAAAAACCTCGGTGGAAAAGCTCAAGGGCTGATTCCGCCAACCGAAGACCAACAACCAATCCGCCTTCGCCAAGGCTACGGCGGACAGGCGACCAAAGACCCAAACATGAACGTTGACGAAACACTGATCCGAAATGTCGCCGCGCTCGCGCGGCTCGATCCCGACGGGCTCGACATTCCTGAACTCACGCGCCACATGCGCGAGGTGATCGAATACGTCGAGCAGCTCAAGGAACTCGACGTCGCGGGCATCGCCGCCACCGCGCATGGCCGCCCCATGCCGCTGCCGTTGCGCGACGACGCGGCGCGCCCCGGCCTGACCGTGGACGAGGCGCTCGCGGGCGCGCCGAAACGCCAGGGCAATTTCGTCGTCGTGCCGCGCGTGATCGAAGGGGGCGGCGCGACATGAGCCTCGAAGCGCAGCTCGATCGCCTCACCCTCGCGGGGGCGAAGGCGATGCTCGACAACAAGGATGCGACCAGCGTGGAGTTGGTCGATGCGTGCGTCGCGCGGGCCGAACGCCTGGACCCGAAACTCAATCTGTTCATCACGCGCACCTTCGATCAAGCCCGCGCCAAGGCCGCGGATGCGGATGCGCGTCGTGCGCGAGGCGGCGAATTGCCCGCGCTGCTCGGCCTGCCGATCGGCCTCAAGGACATCCTGTGCACCAAGGGCGTGCGCACGAGCGCGGCGAGCGCGATCCTCGAAAACTTCGTGCCGCCCTATTCGGCGACGTGCGTGAAGAAGCTGTGCTGCGCCAACCACGGGGCCGGCGCGATCAGCGTCGGCAAGCTGAATCAGGACGAATTCGCGATGGGATCGTCGGGCGAGAACAGCCACTTCGGCCCGACGCGCAATCCGCACGACGTCACGCGCGTGCCGGGCGGATCGTCGTCGGGCAGCGCGGCGGCGGTGGCGTCGTCCGCGGTGCTCGCGGCGCTCGGCACCGACACGGGCGGCTCGATCCGCCAGCCCGCGTCGCACTGCGGCATCGTGGGCATCAAACCCACGTATGGGCGCGTGTCGCGCTGGGGCGTGGTGGCCTACGCGTCGAGCCTCGATCAGGTCGGCCCGATGACGAGAACCGTCGAGGATGCGGCGCTCATGCTCGGCGCGATCTGCGGCCACGACGAAAAGGATTCGACGAGCCTGCCCGACGCGGTGCCCGACTTCACGACGGCGCTCACCGGCGACATCCGGGGGCTACGCCTCGGCGTGCCGCGCGAATATTTCGGCGAGGGCCTCGCGCCCGATGTGGAACACGCCGTGTGCGCCGCGATCGACACGGCGAAAAAACTCGGCGCCGAGATCGTGGATATCGATCTGCCGCACACGCGCTACGCGGTGGCGACGTATTACCTGGTCGCACCCGCGGAGTGTTCCAGCAACCTCGCGCGCTACGACGGCGTGCGTTACGGGCTCCGCGCGCCTGCGACTGACCTGCTCGAGATGTATACGAAATCGCGCACAGCGGGCTTCGGTCCGGAGGTGCGCCGCCGCATCATGCTCGGCGTGTTCGCGCTTTCGTCGGGATACTACGACGCTTACTACGGTCGCGCGTGCCAGGTGCGCACGCTGATCCGCGAGGATTTTTCGCGCGCGTTCGAACACGTGGATCTCATCGTCTCGCCCACCGCGCCCGAGACGGCGTTCAAAATCGGCGAGCGCGCCGACGATCCGCTGCGCATGTACCTGTCCGACATCCTGAACATCCCCGTGAATCTCGCGGGCCTGCCGGGCATGTCGATTCCGTGCGGCGCGGACGACGCGGGCCTGCCCGTGGGATTGCAGATCATCGGCCGTCCGATGGACGAGGCCACGATGCTGCGTTTCGGCGACGCGATGGAAAAGGCGCTGCCGCCGCGCATCGTGCCGAACCATGCTAAACTCGCGGGAACCTGAGGAGGCGGCGATGAAAATCGAACGTGTCGAGATCACGAATTTTCGCGGGATCGATCATCTGGCGCTGGATTTCGTCGACCCGGCTGGAAAGCCGCTCGATCTCGTCGTCCTAGCAGGCCCGAACGGCTGCGGGAAAACGAGCGTGCTGGAGGCGTGCCTATTGTCATGCGAATATCAAGCACTTCCTCATGGAAAAGAAGGAAATTCATTCAATATAGGCCTCAAATCCGAAAATGCCGAGATTATAATTGACATTGATGCTGGATCTGATAAAAAGTTCAAATTAAAAAATACACTTCGATCAATTTCTCTTGAAGATCTCGTGATGTCAAAGTTGCAAAACGGGGCCGATGTTTTCAGTGAAGACTCGATATCTGCCGTGTGGAGCTTCGCCAAAGAGAGGCAAAATGCATCTGAAATGCAGAAAAAGTTGAAAGATTCTGTAGAGTATTTTTCATCGTCAAGGCAGCAGGTTTTGGCCGGTGGATTACCTGTAGCGATCGCTGGGAATCTCGAATCTTTTGTCACGGAAGAAAATGTGAGATTAAAAATATTGAAATCGTATTGTATCGACGTTACAGCACTTAGAGGGTTTCGGCGAAATGATAATTCGCCAAAGAATGATCCTGTTTTTGAATCCTTGGCTTTGGCTTGGAGTTATTTTTATCCACATTCTAAAATCAAATTTGAAGCTAGGCCCGTTGATTCACGGCACATAGACGATCAACAGCTAAACGATGTGAGAAGGATGAACTTCGACTTATTTATAGTTGATGATTTGAATAAAAAAATAGTCTCTGTAGATAAATTGAGTTCGGGAGAGATTGAAATATTATGTATGTTGGGCACTTTCGCGATTGTAAAGAACAAGCCGAAATTATTGTTCATCGACGAGCCGGAACTGCACCTGCACCCGACTTGGCATCGAGCGATTCTTCGTGCGCTGCGCGAGGTTCTCCCCGACACGCAGATCATCTGCGCGACGCACTCCCCCGACGTGCTCGATGCCGTCGAATACTACCAGCGATTCGTTCTTCTCGACGAAAATGACCCGCGCGTTCGTCTTCGCAATTCACGTGCGCTCAGCGAAGGCGGTCGCGACTGATGCCGACGCACAGTCACCTGTCTGCGGAAATCGCCCGTTCGGTAGTCGTCGTTTGGGTCGAAGACGAGCTGACGCGTGCGTATCCCACGGCGCTGTGGGAAGACAAGGACATCACGTGTCGATTCGCCGGCGGAAGCAACGCCGTGCGGGGAATCGTGCGCGACACACACGATGGCTGGGTATTTGGGATCGTCGATCGCGACTTTGGAACAGACAATTTCGACCGATGGGCGAATCCACCGGGAGACCTGACCGTTTATCGTCTCCCGGTGTTCGAGATCGAGAACTACCTGCTCGATTTCGAGCTGATCGCGGATTGCCGCGCGAATTACGCGAATAGAAGTGAGGACGAGGTCCGAAGCAGAGCCATTCAGTGCGCCGAAGCCATGCCCGCGTGGCTCGCATGCCGCGATGTCCTTGCGAGGTGCCGCGGTGAAATGATCGGCGAATATTTCGAGAATCCGACATTCGGCACCATTCCCGATTTGGCTGCCGCGACGACGTACATTGGAAGCCAGCCGTGGCTTCGCGACCTGGAATTGCGTGCGCACGAGGTCGTCGCGAATCTCAATCCATATTTGAATGTCGCACACACATTACGAAGGCAGCAATTGGAGAACCAAATTTGGAATCGAGACTTTCCCGGTAAAGAAATCTTTAGGACCGTGCGTGGATACGTCACGCAAACCGCCGCGCGGGCGCGAGAGGGAACGTCGGTGCAAGAAGACATCGACTTGGCGCGGGCCATTGCGGATAGCCAGCGAGCCGCGAACCGCATTCCTTCGGATTTGGCGCTTCTCCACGATTCCCTCGTGAGGAGGGTAGGACTCGCATGAAGAAAACGTACCGCAGGTCCACTTCCGAGGTCTCCGCATGAACGCGCGCCCCTACGACATCGTCATCGGCCTCGAGGTCCACGTTCAGCTTTTCACGAAGACCAAGGCGTTCTGTTCGTGCCCGACCGACTTCGGCCACGACGCGAACACGCAGGTCTGCCCCGTGTGCATGGGCATGCCCGGCATGCTGCCCGTGCTCAACCGCCGCGTCGCCGAGATGGCCGTGCTGCTCGGCCTCGCCACGCACTGCTCCGTGAATCGCGAATCGGTTTTCGCGCGCAAAAACTATTTTTATCCCGACCTGCCCAAGGGCTATCAGATCAGCCAGTACGACAAGCCGATCTGCGAGCACGGCTGGTTGCCCGTAATCGTGGACGGCGCGGAGCGGCGCTTCGGCATCACGCGCATTCACATCGAGGAAGACGCGGGCAAGTCGATGCACGGCGGCGGCGGATCGCTGCTCGACTACAACCGCACCGGCGTGCCGCTGCTCGAAATCGTTTCCGAGCCCGATTTCCGCACGAGCGACGAGGCGGTGGCGTATCTGAAAACCATTCGCCAACTCGTGCGCACGCTCGGCGTTTCCGACGGCAATATGGAGGAAGGCTCGTTTCGCTGCGACGCCAATATTTCGGTGCGTCCCACGCCCGATCATCCATTCGGCACGCGCGCCGAACTGAAAAACATCAACAGCTTCCGGTACATCCAGCGCGCGCTGGAATACGAGGCCGCGCGCCAATGGGATCTGTTGCAGCACGGCGAGGTCGTGGTGCAGGAAACGCGCCTGTACGACGCCGAGAAGGGCCGCACCTATTCGATGCGCGGCAAGGAAGAGGCGCACGATTATCGCTACTTCCCCGATCCCGATCTGCATCCGCTGATCGTCGAGCCCGCCATGATCGACGCGGCGCGCGCCGAGTTGCCAGAATTGCCGTGGGAAAAGCGCGTGCGTTTTGAGCGCGACTACACGCTGTCGATTTACGACGCCGAGGTTCTGACCGCGGACGACGAGCTGTCCGCGTATTACGAGTCGGTTCTGGGCGAGGGCATATCGCCCAAGACCGCGGCCAACTGGGTGTCGTCCGAACTGCTCGGCGCGCTCAACCAGCGCGGGTTGGAACTGGCGAAGAACCCCATCGACGCGCCGCGCCTGCGCGAATTGCTCACGCTCATCGCGTCGGAAAAAATCACGGGCAAGATCGCCAAGGACGTGTTCGCCGCGATGTTCGACACGAAGGACAGCCCGGCGAAGATCGTCGAGTCGATGGGCGTTTCGCAGATCAGCGACGTGGCCGCGATCGAGAAGATCGTGGACGAGATCATCGCCGCGAATCCCAAACAGGTCGAACAGTTCCGCTCGGGCAAAACCGCCGTCATGGGATTTTTCGTCGGCCAGGTCATGAAGGCCAGCCGCGGCCAGGCTCATCCCCAGATCACGCACGACCTTCTGGCGAAAAAACTCGGCGGCTGATCACCCGCGGTCTATTTATCAGCATAGAGCGGCTTTCCGCAGACTGTTGGTTCGCGCCCGATAGCGCTTCGCAACGGATCCAAGGACGGAAGTTCAAAAGCCGCCGCGATGCCGCGATCGATTTTCGCTCGCACCGGATCATCGGCCATCTCCGAAATCGGAAGCAGGGTTTCCCGGCTGACCCGATCATAAAGGTCCAGCAGGCTCTCGCGCTGCCGTTTTTTCAGCTTACCGAAATTCGGAACGGGCAGGGATGAAAGGGAAGGCTTTCGCAACTCGACCCATGGACCCTCCGTCATCGTTCGAATCGAAAGTAACGAGAGAATTCCGATGCTGCTGTTCAGCCACAGGGCAAGTAACTGTTCGATATCGTGGGAGACCGCCTTCGCCGGCCACCAGGTATTTGAGAGTGCCTCGACGGGGAGCAGGCATGCGACGGTTCGATTTGCGTTGAGCCGGAGTCTTTCGGCGAGCATCAACTTCGCGGCTTTCGGCCAAAGAAGAGCGACCGGTCGTTTCGGGCGGTTCTCCTTGGGATGGACGAGAGGTTCCAGATATCCGTTGGGAATCTGGCTGATCGTTAAAACGCGATCCGATTTGTGACTCCAAAAAGCTGGGTACGGCGTGGGGTCCTTAGAAAACGTGAACCCGTCGTGAATATCCCGACGGTCCGGACCGAGGTGAACAATCTTGCCAAGAGTTTCGCAGGGGACTTCCTTCTTTTCCGCAGTGCCGGGAATGAAAACGACACCTGTCTTTCAATTCCGCGCGGCACGACTGACATCGACTTGGGCGAAGGTCGCCGGATACCAACCGGAGTCGCGGATCTCGTTCCAGGGAACCGACACGGCTTCTCCGGCCTTCCGGTCACCGAGTCGGATCGACGAAATCGCGTGGTCATCCTCGAACTGCGCGGGCGCTGGGTCACCAACGATTCCGGCAATCGTGAGCGCCTCGATAGGCGACGTCATGTTTTTCCAGAGGTTGACGAAACCCGTTCTCGGTCCGTGGTTCTCGCCGTTGGCGCGCCGGCGGGCGACGATCAGGATTTCGCTCAGGTCCGTGCTCTCGGAAAAACTCCATTTCTCGGGATCGTGACTGCTGACAACGTATTCCAGAATGAAGTGGTCAGACAGCATGGATCTCGACTTTTCCCATGCCACCCCGGTTGCGAGAGAGGCGGGAAGCACGAACGCGAGCCGACCTTCAGACTTCAGACGTTTCGCGGCAACAGCCAAAAATACGGACCCGAGACCGGCCGTGGTGCTCGCCCAATCAGATTGAGTGGAGTCCGCTTCGGCCTTCAGCATCTTGGCGAGGCGTTTCTGCATTTCGGATCGTTCCGTTTCGGACAACGAGCCGAACAGTAGATTGCCGCCGACCCTTCGCACAAAAGGAGGATTCATGACGAACAGGTCGATCTCCGGGAGCGTCGCCTGGGTTCGTCGTTCTCCCGATCCCGTGACGCGTGCCGCGTCGCCCGCCTTCTCCACCGGCCTCATCAGATCGAGTTGCACGCCGAGTGTTGTTTCCTTCAGGAATCCGAGACTGCCCAGCGCGTATTGTCCCTCGGATGTTCGGCCGTGAGGGAGGCTCATCAGGTTCATCGTCCGGAACGGGACTTCCGGGTCCAGCGTGGCCAAGGTGGACGCGGTCAGGTGGACAGCGCTCGCCAGCACGTCATACCCATGGAGGACGTCTTCCACCATCGCCCGGTGAAACGCCCTCCGATCCGCCGGATCGACGCGTTCATTCTTCCGGAATTTTTCCGTCACGAAATTGTCGGACGCGGCTTGCAACGCCGCCATGAGAAGCGTTCCCGTACCGCAGGCTAGATCGGCGACGCGAAATGACCGGATCACTTCAGGATCGGCCCAGTTCACGGCTGGCCACAACCGGGGCTGCAGCGCCAACTTGAGCAGCAACGTCGCTGCAGGCACTGACGTATAGAACGTCCCGAGGTGTTTTGCGGAAAGCAGCAGAAGGTGGAAGATACGCCCCACGAGGTCGTGACGCAGGGCGGCCCGATTCCTGACTACGCCGTCCGCTCGCGTGTAGAGAGTTTTCACCGCATCGTCCACGTCCCGCATCACCGGAGCGCTCTGAAGAATCCTGCGCGCCACGTCAAAAATCGGAACGTAGTTGATCGCGTCCATGATCGATTTCCACTCGTCGCACAATCGCAGAATGGGACTGGCGTCCTCGAATATCGCGGCAAGCGACGCCACACGGGGATTTGCGCCCGACAGCAACGAATGAAACGTGACGGCGTTCGCGACGGTGAGCGCGGCGATCTGTGCGGATGAGTCCGCTTTCAGGCCGTCGAGTGGATCGCTCGACGCATACTCTTCCTCGGTGATGATTCCAAGCACTCGTGCGCATCGACGGCATCCGACCGGATTCGTCCGTATCGCCGCGACGAGCGGCTGCATCGAGAAGCGGAGCAATTCGACGGCCGACTCGACGACATCCTCCTGGGCGAGGACGGCGTGGGTGCGCCGGAGGCCTTCGACCAAATCACTGAGGCTGCCCTTCGACCAGTCCGATGAACCGGCTTCGGTCGATATGATCCATTCCAGTGACTGCTCGCTTTTCATCCCGTCGAGCAGCCGATCAAAAGAAACCCGTCGAAGCCTCGTGGGGTAGACGAGAGCGACGCCGATGTGCGCGTGCAAGGTTTCGATTCGCTCTCGCGCTTGTGCGAAAACTACGTCCTTGGCGTTCCCCTGATCGGCGATCTTGCCCTCGATGACATGACGCAGCCCATGCTCGACGATCATGACGTCGGGGAGTGCGCGTCGTTGACCCTGCGCCGTGCGGATCAGATGAGACGTTTCCGGGTCGGCCGACACGCCGAGTTCTATGAGCGCCATCGCCGCAAAGACGTTCAATACTTCTTCTCGATGTGCGTCGGCCATGGAATGCCCTCTCGTGTGACGCGTTGATAGCAGAAATCCGTTCGCAAGAGAAACTCGGCACGTCGTAACGCCTCCCGGCGCGTCGTGACGTACCTCGACGCATTTCGCCGCCGACACCCGTTCATCCGGCGAAGGGTGAGGGAGCGCGTTTCGCCTTGCGACGACAGGGCAGGTGCGGGCGCACTCGACGGCGGCTTTTACAGATATGAACAGCCGAGGGCGGCTGTTCCACATGACGGACTCCGGGTCGACCAACGACCAACGACCAAAGACCCACCAATGACCGAAGAAACCTTTCATGCCATGTGGGAAGCCGTGCGCGGGCGGATCGCCGAGATGCTCGCGGGCGAATTTCCCGACACCGATCTCGACGAGATCACCAAGCTGCTGGAGCGCGTGCAAAAAGGCATCGCCGCCGCGCGCGACCGCGGCGAGGACGTGATCGTCGTCAACATCGCGATTCCGGGTACTGAAGAATAGCGGGAGTCGACGACCGTGCGGATGTCGATTCAAGCGGGCGGATGTCGGCTCAGGTGGGGTATGTCATTCTGAGCGAAGCGAAGAATCTGCGGTGGAGAAGGAAGATCCTTCGCTGCGCTCAGGGTGACAAGAGTCGGCATACGACCACCGGCGAACGAACGACGACAAACGACGAACAACCAACGGCCAACGACCGATAACCAACATCCAACAACCAACAACCCATTCCGTGCTCCACCTCTTCGCAAACTACCACCCCCACGACGGCCAAAAGCGGCTGCACCGCGCGGGCACGCGCTTCGTCGCGCTGTGCGCCGGGGTGCGTTCGGGCAAGACGTACGGCGCGGCGCGCGAGTTCCTGCGACGCGTATACGCCGACCGTTGGGCCAAGTCGGGATCGCTGCTCTACTGGGCCGTCGCGCCCACGCACGATCTGGGCGAGGTGCAGTGGCGCGAGGTGATGAGCGCGCTCGCGGGTCCGGTCGCCGTGATCGTGCGCAACGTCCACCGCACCGACCGGCGCATCGAGCTGGCGGGGGACATCTCCGTCGAGTTCAAGAGCGCGCACGTGCCCGAGCGGCTCGTGGGCGTCGGCCTCGACGGATTGTGGATCGACGAGGCCGCCCGCGTGGATGAGCGCGCGTGGACCGGGCAACTGCGCATGCGACTGTCGGACCGGCTCGGCTGGGGACTTTTTTCGACCACGCCGCTCTCGCGCAACTGGTTCTTTCGCGAGATCTGGCGGCGCGGCGATCCGGGCGACGCACTGGCGTTACCCGACTACGGCCGCGCGCATTTCACCACCGCGGAAAACACCGCGCTGCCGCACCTGGCCGCCGAGGTCGAGCGCGCTCGCCGCGAATTGCCCGCGCGGTATTTCGAGCGCGAGTATCTCGCGTCGTTCGATGCCTTCATCGGCCAAGTCTTCGAGGGCTTCGATCGCCGCGCGCACGTGTTTGCGGACGCCGACGCGCCGTCGCGGTTCGACGAGGTGCGCGTAGGCGTGGACTGGGGATTCCGAAACCCCGGCGCGATGATCGTGGTCGCCCGCGACGGCGACGGGTGCTGGTGGACGCTCGACGAGCGCTACGAACGCGGCTTGCCAGTGGTAGGGGATGGACGCACGTGGGTTGCGATCGCGCGTGAACTCGCCGAGCGGTGGCGCCCGTCGGCCTTCGCGTGCGATCCCGCGCGGCCGGAGTACATCCGCGCGCTGCGCGGCGCGGGATTGCCGGCGCGCGCCGCGAAAAACGACGTGGCCTCGGGCATCGCGCGCATCTGCACGCTGCTGCACCCCGATCGCCCCGGCGGGCCGCTGCTGCGCGTGCACGCGGGGTGCGTTCAGCTTCTGTCGGAAATCCCGCAATACCGGTGGCGCGACGACGATGGTGCGCGTGAAGAGCCCGTGAAGCAGGACGACCATGCGATCGACGCGTGGCGCTATGCCCTCGTGACCGACCCGCACAAGCCGGGTTTCTGGTGACGCGGGCGTGCGGACGACGGGGGCATGACAAATCCCGATGCGCGTGAGAAATTGGCGTCGTCGGGCGCGTGGGAATTCGCGCCGATTCCGGGAGATACATCATGTGGGCGTGTTGGCGGTTTTGGATCGCGGCGGCGGTGTTCGTGTGCGTCGCGACGAGTGCGTGCGACGACCACTACGATTTCGAAGACGGGCGCGACCGGCCGCTCGGCCAAGTGCGCGTCGATCAGAGCTATTTGCGCGACGACGCGAACCGCTACGTCTTCCTGCACGGCGCGAACCTGTCGGGCAGCACCAAGTTCCCTGCGGGCACGGACCCCGTCACCTACGTGGGCAAGCCTTTCGACCTCGCCGACGCCGAACACCACTTCGCCATCATGCGAAAGCTCGGCTTCAACACGATCCGTTTTCTCGTGATCTGGGAGGGCGTCGAGCCCTACGCGAGCGGCGAGTACGACGAGGATTACCTCGACTATGTGGAAAAGGTGGTGCGTCTCGCCGGCGAGAATGGGCTCTACGTTTTCCTCGACATGCACCAGGACTTTTTCTCGCGCCACCTCGTCGCGCTCTTCGACGACGGCGGCGACGAGATGAATCTCTACGACGAAAAGGAAATCGCGCTCGCCGGGGAATACGGTCTCAACAACCGCGTGGGCGGCGACGGCGCGCCCGCGTGGGCGGTGAAGACGTGCCTGCCCGAGAAATTCGTCGGCGGCCCGGAGTGGGGTCTGCCGTTCTGGCTCGGCTCCAGCCCGCGCACGGTGTCGGACGTCATCCCCTTCCAGCTTTGGGGCGTCAACATCTTCATCTCGCTCGACGTGAACCGCTGCTTCGCGGCGATGCTCGCCGGGCGCGAGGTGTATCCGCACCATACGATCGAAGGGAAAAACGTCGAGGACTACCTGCAGGACAGCTACGCCAACGCGTGGCGGCAGATCGCGATGCGCGTTAAGGATTCGCCGAACGTGCTGGGCTATGACCTCATGAACGAGCCCGCGGGGCTTTTCATCCGGCTGCCGATTCAGGCGCTGCTCTATCGCGAGGCCAAGTCCGCCGGCGGCAAGATCGGGAACGAGCGCGCGATGGAGATCGTGAATGAGTTTCTCGACGGGCTCGTCGAAAACGGCCTCGGCGCGGGGCAGGCCGACCTGATGCGCGAGGTGTTCATGTCGGACATCGGACTGCCGGCGAGCGTGGACGAGATCGAGGCGCAGGGGTTCGCGCCCGACCGCGCGTTCGATCCGTGGCGGCCGGAGCTCGACGCGGCGCTCGCCATCAATTCGAACTTCAACAAGACGCACCTACAACCGTTCTACGAGAAGGTGGGCGGCGCGATTCTGGAAGAGGACCCCGACGCGATCATGTTCATCGAGCAGGCGCTGGGGGCGATGGACCGGGGTATCGGCGGGCAGTGGGCCGAGCCGATGACGCGCCCCGAGGGTTTCGACCAGATGGTGTACGCGCCGCACTACTACACGGACATCTACCCGCATCTGGGCGTCAACGCACCGCCGCGCGAGTTCACACCCGAGGAAAAATGGCTGCGCGACTACCGCGACCCCATCGCGGAGGCGATCGAACCCGCGACGTTTTCGCTCGGCAATCCGCCGGTGTTGATGGGTGAGTTCGGCACCTACTTCAACTTCGGCGGCATCGATGAGTCGATGGCGAACGACTACCACATCTCGACGCTCGTGCTCAATCCGTATTACGAGGCGTACGACGAAATGCTCGTGCACCGCACCGTGTGGTGCTATTCGCCCGAAAACACCGCGGAGAACGGCGACGGCTGGAACCGCGAGGACTTTTCGGTGCTCGGCCCCGACGGCGAGCCGCGCTCGTGGCAGGCGTATTCGCGAACGGTTCCGCGCGCCACCGCCGGGCGTCTGCTCTCGATGTACTTCCACTCGCCGGTGCACTACTTCGAGCCGCGCCCCGGCGAACAGACGCCTTATCTCGAATTCCACATGGAGATGGCGGGCAAGGAGACCGACGCGCCCACCGAGATTTTCGTGCCGCCGCTACAGTACACCGACGGCTTCTACGTGAAGGTGTCGGACGGTCGCTGCGAGTACGATCCCGAACGCTTCGTACTGTATTGGCACGTCGCCGCCGACGACCCCGGCGCGGTCCACACCATCACGATCAATCCGCCTTACGCGCAGGGCGATCCCGGCGATTGGGATTATTTCTTCCGCGGGAACGAAGTGCTGGAGCGATAGGGCTCACGCCACGATCGGCTTCTTCTTCGACGGCTTGTCGGGGGTTCTGTCCTTCGGCTCGAACATCGTGCACGGCATGCCCGAGTTCGCGAAGACCTGGACGCTGGGAATCTGCACGGATTTGAAGCCGAACGCGCGGCAGCCGTGTGGGCATGCGGGATCCCACGTCACGGCATAGTGCCGGCATCGGCGGCAGTTGATTTGCTCCGGCGGCATGGCCAAGGTTATACCACGGCAGCGATGGAATCCGAACGTCGAGAAAGGTCGGCGGATGTTCCCAAACGTCGAAACGCACATGAACGGCGCCGCGCTCGTGATCACGATGCGCCGCCCGGAGCACGCAAACGCCTACGATGACGCCATGCTCGCGGGTATCGCAAACGCGCTCGCGTCGGCTCTTGTCGAACCCGCGGTGTCGGTCATCGTCATTCGCGGCGCGGGCGATCGGCATTTTTGCGCGGGGGCCGATCTCGACGCGCTGCGCGCGCGCGATCCGCTTTCGGTCCTCGATCTTCCCAGCGCGCGGCTCTTCGCGGCCATCGCGGCGTTTCCGAAGGCGACGATCGCGGCGGTGAACGGCGCGGCGGTGGGGGGCGGGTGCGAGTTGGCCATCGCGTGCGACCTGCGTGTGGCGTCTCAAGATGCGTTCTTCGCGCTGCCGGAAACAGGGCTCGGTTTGATCCCCGCCGCCGGGGGCTCGCACCGTCTCGCGGCGCTCGTGGGCCTCGGTCGCGCGAAGGAGATGATCCTCACGGGCCGACGCGTGGATGCGGACACGGCGCTCGCGTGGGGACTCGCGAACGACGTCTGCGCTCCCGAGGATCTCGATACGCGCGTGCTCGCGCTTGCGGCGTCGATTGCGGAAAAGGACGGCGACGCGATCGCACTTGCCAAGGAGACGATGGCGCTCTCGTTCGCCGCGCCCGCCGGCTCCGCGCTGGCCCGACTCGCGCAGACGCTGCTCGGGCTACGGCGAAAGTGATGAGATCTCGCGCGACCGGACGGCGCGCGATTCATGAAGAACGGCCGCCCCGAAGCGGAGCGGCCGTATGCGGCAGGGCCAATCTCGAACCGCGGTACGGTTCGGGAACTGGTCGTCGGATCAGGCGTCGCCCTTCGCGCGGCGAATGACCTTGGGCGCGCTCGACACGGCGCTCTCATGACCGGGCAGGCACACAACGCCGTACGCCGGATTCAGGATCTGATTGCGCTTCTTGAGAATCTGCAGCGCGTTGCGCACCGACGAAATCGGGCTCTTGGAGGAACCGGCCGCGCTGCGCTTGGAGAGTTCGTCGAGAATCTCATGCGCGGACATCGGGCGACCGTACTGCTCCATGATCTCGAGGATGAGGTTGTTCATCGTGAATCCGCCGCGACGAGCGCGACCGCGGGTGCGGCGCTGAATCATCGGCTTCACGTCGGCCTTGCCTTCCCAGACGAGGAGCAGGTCTTCGCGGCGCTTCATGTCTTCGCGCACCTGAAAGATTTCCTTGTCGAGTTCAGCTTTCTTCCCGTTGATCTCGTCGATCTTGCGTTGGAGTTCGTCGAGTTCGCGGCGGACAGTGGCGATAATCTCGGTGGTCGAGGACATTGGAATTACCCCCAGTGGAATTTCGGGTTGGACATGACCGACGTATAACAACATCCCACTTTGGCGTCAATGGAAAATCTGTTACGCGAAACTTTTCCGTGCGTCCGTCGGCGAAAAGGCCATCAGCCCAAAATGTGCCCGATTTTTGGAATTCGTGTCCCCGGCGAGTGAATCCGCAAGGTTCGTTCACGCACACGAATTTCCGCGCTTTTTCAGGCACTTTCACGTCTTTTCTCCATGGGCATCACAGAAAAATGAACGAATTCCCGAGAGGCTTATCGAGAAAAACGGTTAAAAATTCCCAAAGTTCAGCCTTTTCAGAATCGGCGAACTTTGAAAATTTCTGATCGCTTTTCCAAAAAGAGCCTAAAAACCGGATGCTTCGGGAGGACGCCCAGGTCGAATTTTTTCGACTTTTCCGAGTTGGCTTCGTGCCCTCGCCGCCTTCCAGCTCCTCTCTGCTTGATCGGTCACGATTGGGATACCTTGGAATCCGGCTGGAAAACGTAACAGTCGACCACGTTGCGCAAAGGCCTGCGTACGTCTTTTGCCGCTCATTCCAGCGTCATCGCCCACCGGCGAAGTCTTCGCGTCCTTCCCATGACGATTGTCTGAGAAATCCCTTGGTTTCCATCTGCGGAATTCGACGCGGGCTGACGAAACCGCTTTTTGACCCGCGTTGATGGATTCACCGATCCATAGGTCAATCGCGACGATGAATCAACGCACCTGTCGCAATTCGTCGTGCCCGGATGTCGCCACGTTGCGCCGCCCCCCCATCTCCACATCCGTATGTCCCGTGGTCTTGGGATTCGATCGAAGAGTGTGCTAACGTTCCGCGAGTTGGATCGGCGTCCCGCCGCGAGTCGGGCAGCGTATGCCGGTCTTCGTGAGGGGGAATGAATGACACGGTATCTCGCGATCTTCGTTGCCGCACTGGTCGTTGTGCTCGGCGCGCATCATTTCACGCAGGGGGCTTCGACCGGTCCCGCGGGCGTGCAGATTCTCTCGCTCACGGGGAAGAAGCCGGCGATCTTCAATCACACCGCGCATGTGGAACGCGCGCAGGGCAATTGCCGGATCTGCCATCACAAGGACGCGCCGGGCACCGGCTCGAAGTGCATGACGTGTCACACCGAGCCCGCGAAGGCGGGCATCCCCGGCGGACGCCAGGCGTTTCACGAGTGCATCAAGTGTCACGCGCCGGGCACGGGTCCGATCTATCCGAAGGACTGCATGACCTGCCACGTGCGTCCGGGCGTGTGAGCCTCCGTCAACGCACGGACCGCGTTCGAGCAACATCACCCGCCGAGTTCGTGTTCGAAAACGCGCGAGCGTGTTTCCTCGTTCAGTGCGCGGACGAGATCCGACGTGTGCCGATGGTGCGTGAAGAGAAGCACCTGCGTGTGATCGGACAACTGCGCCAGCGATTCGAGCGCCGCCGTCGCGCGATTCTCGTCGAACTGCACGAGCAGGTCGTCCGCGATGACGGGCAACGCGAGACCATCGACCGCGCGCCGCTCGATCCACGCGAGACGCAGCGCGAGCCAGAGCTGGTCGCGCGCGCCGTCGCTCATGGCGGGGACTGGAACCGGATCGCGTGACGTCGGGCGAAAACCCGCGATCGTCGGCGGGTCGTCGCTGTAGTTGGCGCCGAGTTTTTCGAACGAACCGTGCGTGAGCTTTTGGAACAATTCCCCCGCCCGGGCCAGCACCGGATTTTGCGAACGATCGCCGAGGGATTCGATCCGCGCGGCGAGCAAATGCGTCGCGAAACGCAGACGCCGCCAGCGTGCGACCGCATCGCGCAGTTCGGCGAGCACGCGTTCCCGCTCGTCGAGCAACTGGGCCGCTCGCGACGCGGGCGCCTCGTCGCGAAGATCCGCGCGCGCGGCGGCGATTTCGTCCCGGAGTTCGTCATATTCCCGGCGCAGGTCATCCAGTTCGCGCTGCGCGATGTCGAGATCGAGTTCGGAGGGTTCGTCGCCCTGAGTAATTTCGCCGCGCAAGGTTTCCAGATCCGCGCCGCGGGCCTCGCGTGTCAGGTCGGATCGCAGGCCGTCGCACTTTTCGGCGAGCACGCGCTTTCGCGCGGCAAACCGGGCGATGTCTTCGATCTCGTCGGCCGTGTCGCATTTCGCCCGCATTCGCAGCGCGTCGATTTCGGCGAGCGCCGCTTGGAGCCCGGTTTTCGCTGCATGAAGAGCCTTTTCGTCCTGGACTTCGCGCATCTCCAGATCCCGGAGGCGCTCGTTGTCCGTCATCGCCCGCTGAAGCCGCCCGTGCAACTCTTCGATGAGATCCGCCGCGTCGGTCTGCGCGGGCGCGATTCCCGACACTTCGCTCAGCTCCCGCGCTCGCCGCCGAACGTCTTCGATATGCGCGGTCATCTTTGCGATACGCGCGTCGAGGCCGCGAATCTCTTTTTCGTACCCGAAATATTCGTCGAGCTTCTTGAGCACCTCCGCCGCCTGCGCGGGAGCCGCGTCGCCGGTCATCGGCAAATCGGCGACAGCCAAGCGCCATAGGTCGGCCCATCGCGTCCGCTCATTACGCACCTGTTCGAAACGACCCGATGCCTCGGCCAGTTCCAGTTCGCGGGACTGCCGGGCGGCATCGGCGATCGCGCGTTTCTGATCCAGGCGCCGCTCGTCTCCAATGATCCGCTTCGCGGCGGCATGGAGCGCCGCGAGCGTCTCGCCGGCCGCCGTCTGTTCCCCACACGCCTCGAGCGCGCGTGACAGCCGGGCGCGCCATTCGTCGGCCTCGCGTCTCGTGGTTTGCGCCCGTTCGACCGATTCCCGCGCAACGCGGGCTTTCTCGCGAACCGCGCTGAAGGCGTCGAGCCATTCGCGCATCTCGGACGGCGATTTCGGCGTCACGGCGGCGTCCCGCCACTCGGCGTTCCAATCGTGCTCAAACGTGTCGCGGCGAACGCGCCAATCGTTTTGGGCTTCGACGCACTCGGCGCGCGCCATTTCGTCCCGCGCGGCTTCCAATTCGAGTCGCACCGCCTCGGCGACCCGCGTCGAGTCGCCGCGCAGCCGGTCGGCGGCTTCGTCCGCCTCACGCATGGCGTGCTCGAAGGCGGCGGCCGGATCGCGCCCGCTGTCGTAAGCGGCCCAGGTATTGGTGTCGTTCGCGCCACCCAGCCAGGCGTCGCGAACCAGTTTCCAACCCTGATCGCGATGTTGGCGGGCGGCGATCAGGGCCGCCTCGGTGGGCACTTCGCTTTCGCGCGCCAGTTCGCGCCCCCGCTCGTCGCGCTCCTGCGCCGCGCTGTCCAGGCGGCGGCTACGCTCGTCCAACTCGCGTTGCGCCTGCTCGATCGCAACGATTTCGCGTTCGAATCGCGTCACCGTCGCGCGCGCCGGGATCGGCGTTTGTTCGATTTCGTCCGCGCCGCGTGTCCACAGCGGCAATGCGGCCGTCTCGCGACCGAGATCCGCCCGGGCGCGTGCAGCGGCGATTTCGGCTTCGTTGGCGGTTTTTTGCGGATCGCCGGTCCGTGCGAGATCATCGCAGAGTTCGGCCAGAGACCGCGGATCGCGAGCGGCGGGCATCGCCGCCCTTTCGGCTTTTTGAAGACTCAACATCGACTCGGCATGGCGCGCGCGTTCGACCGCTTCGGCATATCGCGTCGTGATGGTCTGATGCGACAGCACGAGTTCGTTGAGTTCCGCCCGGCGCGCGACCGGCAGGCGCAGCGTGGCATCGGCGGCGTCGCGGGAAAGGGCCGGATCGAGATCGCGCAAAATCGCGTCGGCGTCTGTGCCGCGAATGAGCCGATCGCTCTTCACACCGGGCAGATCCCGCGCGGCGGCCTGATAAGACCCGACTTCCTGATGAAGCGCGCGGATCGCCGACGCGCAGGCCAGCACATCGCGCGCCACCCGGATCGCGTCTTTTTCGGCCCGCGTCATGTCCAGCGTATTTTCGGTGTTGCGCACGACGTCGGTGAAATTGTTTCTCTTGGTCCGCGCCTGCGTGAGTTCCATGTCGAACGACTCGGGAAGATCGGGAACGAGGGCGAGCGCGGCGAGTTCGCGCTCGGTGGCGTCAAGCTCGTCGAATTTCGGCCGTATTTGGATCCGGCGTTGCAGCCGGTCGACATCGATGGTGCGCTCGTCGAGAGTCCCTTTCAGTCGTCTCGCCTTCGCGTTCGCATCTTCGAGTCGCCGCGACCGGGTTTCATAATCCGATGGATTCAGCAACGCCTCGTCGGCCTCCTTTTTTATCACGTCGGCTCTGGCGACAAGGTCGTTGATCTTCCGTGTTCTCGCCGATGCGCCAAACAACGCTTCCGACTCGGCGATCAGCGCGTCGCGGAGTCCTCGCACGTCGGCCCCGCCGCGCCCGGCCGCGAACAGGCTCTCGGCCAGCGCTCCGCCGGCCTTGAGCAATTCCTCCCCGCCTCTGCGCAGCCCGTCATGATCGAGTCCGAACATGCGAACGAATTCGTCCCTGTTCACGCCGCCGAGCAGCGCCCGTAGCGAGCCCTCGTCGATCGGCGCGCCGCCGGCATCCACGAGTGAATTCTTGTCCCTCTTGAGCCGCGTGATGTCGATGGCGCGACCGTCGTCTGTTTCGATCCGCGCACCGACGCGCAGATCCTTGTATGCGAACCGAAAGTCGTCCGGCGTTTGCTTGGGAAATCCATAGAGCAGGGCGAGTATCGCGCGAAGCGCCGTGCTTTTTCCCGCCTCGTTCGCGCCGTGGACCACGTGCAGACCGCGCGCGGTGGCGGACAGGTCCAAAACGCGATCCTGAAAATGGCCGTATCGTTCGAGGCGCAGCTCCAGAAATCTCATCGCGCGTCTCCGCTCCGCGCGAGCTTCGCCGCGAGCAACGCGCACGTATCGGCGGCGTCGGGCGCGTTGTCCGCGCCGAACAGGTCGTGCAGGTCGCGCGGCAGTTTCTTTTTCAGCGCCTCGTCATCCTTGCGCATTTCGATCATCGCGGCCGCCACCAATTCGGGGTCGTCCGCGATGCGTTCCAGATCGAAATCCGACCCGATCGATTTCGCGTCCGTCGGCGCACTCGTCTCCCACGCCACTTTTTCGACCCACCCGCGACTTCGCGAAACGTTCGTCACCGCTTGCCTTGCCTCGGCTGTCCAGCGCTCATGGTCAGCGACGATGTCCCGATGCGCCGGGCACGAGCCGCGCACCCGGATTCGCAGCGCCACAGGCCGTCCCTCGGCTTCGTCGATCGAACCCGCCGCGGCGGCCTCGACGCGTTCGATTGCGGTTTCGCCATCTCCGCATCCCGCGGCATCAACCTCGACGAGCGCCCAGCGCGCCGCATCGAGAGCGACGAATTCCGGCTCGGCCACGCGGCCATCCGTCACGCGCACCATCATCGCGCCCTTTTCACCCGTTTCACGGGCGTGACGGCCCTGCGTGTTGCCGGGGTAAACGATCCACGGATCGGCGCGCACGATTCGCCGCGCGTGCACGTGACCCAGCGCCCAGTAGTCGTATCCTTTCGCAATCAGATCTTCGACGCCGCAAGGCGCGTAGGGTTCGTGATCCGGACTGCCCGCAAGGCTGGTGTGAAGCACGCCGATATTCACGTAACCGGAACGGCGCTCGGGATAAGACGCGACGATATTCGCCGACTCGGCCCGCTTGCCGAAGCCGCGCCCGTGAATCGCGACGCCGAGGTCTTCCCATACCACGCTTTCGGCGTGTTCCGTCGCGAAACGGGAGACGTTGTCCGGCAGGCGCAGGGATTTTGTGATGACCGATTGCGCATCGTGGTTGCCCTGAATCAGCGCGACGCGAACGCCGGCGTCGCGAAGGCGCGACATGCCGTGCGCGAAATACAGTCCCGTGTTGAAGTCGCGCCAGTCGCCGTCGTACACGTCCCCGGCGATGACGACGAACGCCGCGTCGGCCTCGATCGCGAAACGCACGAGGTTGTCAAAAGCGCGCCGCGTCGCGTCGCGCATCGCCTCGACCGGCGCGCCGGGATAATCGGCGAGTCCCTTCAGTCGGGAATCGAGATGGATATCCGCCGCGTGAATAAAGCAAAAGTCCGTCATGCGTTTTTCCGGGAGGGAGGTTACGCCGAAATGATCGGCCAAAGCCGGGCGGGAGGCAACATCTGTTCCCCATTTCCCGCGCAACCATTAAACTGCCGTTCTCGCAACGCCCACAAACCGGAGCCGTGCATGCGCCCGATTTTCCGCACCGTCGTCTTCGTCGCTCTCGTTGCCCTGATCGCGTCCGCCGCATGGCGCGCCGCGCCGGCCTCGGGGGCCGACGCCGCCGCCATCGCCGCCGATCTGGCGAAGGAATCGCGCGGCAAGATCCAGCCGATCGAGGATGAAACCGGCGCGATGAACGCGTTCTACGCGCAGCTTTCTCGAAGCGCCGCGAAGTTGTCCGGCTCGGTGACGCGCGTGGCGCACTTCGGGGATTCGACGATCGAGATGGACCTGACCCCCGGGCCGATGCGGCGATTGATGGCGGCGCGTTTCGGCGACGGCGGCCGCGGTTTTGTGCTCATGGGTCGGCCCAAGCCGTGGTATCGGCCTTACGACGTCGAGTTCGACCCCGACTCGACGTGGATTTCGAGCGACGTGAAGGAAAACGACGTCAAGGACCGGCGCTTCGGCCTCGGCGGCGCGTACCTGCTCGCATACAAGGACAAGGCGACGACGAAGGTCGGCACCGCGAAGGGCGGGCCGACGGGCGAGAGCGTCTCGCGATTCGAACTGCTCGTGCCGGTGCGTCCCGACAACGGCTCGTTCGCGGTCGCGATCGACGGCAAAAGCCTGGGCACGGTCGTCGCCACCGGCGCGGACGCCGAGGGCGTGGCCGAGTTCAAGCTGCCCGACGGCAAACACACGATCGAGATCACCGCGCTCACCAAGGATTCGCGCGCCTACGGTGTGATCCTGGGCCGCGACGGGCCCGGCGTGGTGTGGGACGCGCTGGGCGTCAACGGCACCGGCGTGCCGAGCTGGTTGTCGGCGAACGAGGACAACTGGATTGCGCACCTGCGTCACCGCAATCCCGATCTCATCATCCTCGCGCTCGGCACCAACGACACCTCGCCCGACCTCGATCTGGAGGCGTACAAGAAGCAGGTCGCGCGGCTGATCGAGCGCGCGCGCAAAGCCGTGCCCAGCGCGTCGATCCTGTGGCAGGCGCCGCTCGACCGCGCGACCAAATCGGGCGGCGATCTGGTGACGAGTCCGATGCTGCCGAAGATCGTGGCTGCGCAGCGCGAGGTGGCGAAGCAGCAGAAGGCGGCGTTCTGGAGCGCGTACGACGCGATGGGCGGCAACGGCTCGATGGCGCGCTGGTACAAGGCCAAGCCGCAACTGGGTGCGGCGGATCTGTTCCACCCGACGCGCGAGGGCGGCGAAGTGATCGCCAAGATGCTCTACGACGCGATGATGACGGACTTCGCGAAGTATCTGCAGAAGAGCGGCGTGGCCGCGTCGGCGCGCGAAGCGGTGGCGAGCCCGCTGGTGAAGCTGAGCCCGAATTGACAGGGAGCGATCACGCCCGCGTCGTTCGCGGCGCGCCAGCGTGAAGGCACGGGTCGCCGGGAATCAAACCGGAGCGTGGGCCGAATTGAAAGGGGGTTTGCCGCCGCTTTGCACGCGGCCGTCGAGTCCGGCTTGGATCTGTCGAACGAATTCTTCCGCGGCGGCGCGAGGGTTAGCGGCATTTCGGATCGGGCGTCCGACGACGATGTAATTCGCTCCTTCGCAAATCGCGGTCCGCGCGTCGACGTGGCGCTTGTGATCGTCCATGCTTCCGTCCGATTGGCGGATGCCGGGGGTGACGATGACGATCTGACCGCCGACCTGCTCGCGAATGGTTCGAGCTTCGCGTCCCGACGCGATGACTCCGTCGCAACCGAGTTCTGCGGCCCGCTTCGCCCTGGCCAGCACGAGGTCGTCCACCGTGCACGCGAATCCCAAGTCCCGCATGTCGTCGTTGTCCAGACTCGTGAGAACCGTAACGATCAGAATCTTCAGGTCCGCGTCTCCTCGCCCATTGACGGCCGCCTGAACGATTTTTCCCCCGCCGTGGACAGTGAGGAAACTGATCCCGAGTTTGGCGGCCTGACGCACCGTGCGCTCGACGGTCTCCTCGATATCGTTGTACTTCAAATCGAGAAAAACGCGTTTCCCCCGGGCGAGCAACCAGTTCACCATCTCGGTTCCGCCGACCAGGTGGAGTTCCAAGCCGACCTTGAAAAACGAGACAACGCCATCCAGTTGGTCGACGAGAGTCTTCGCGCTGTCGGCAGAGGAAAAGTCCAGCGCCACAATGAGTCGGTCGGCGGCTTCAGTCATCTTGGAGCTCCCGTGACATGGCTTTGAGCGGTCTGATCGGCAGCTCGCGCTGGGGCTGCAAGTACTCGATGTAACTCGCCACGGCATCCCGGATCAGGACGCTGCGGGGAATCTTTGTTCTCGCGGAGATTCTGTCAAGCTCTTCGAGCAGGTTCGGGTCGAAAGACACACTGACGGGGATTTTTCGCTCCACCATGGCATGCTCCAGTTCGCTTCTTAATAATCTGAATAATTAAGATTGTCAAAGATACCTCGGCACTTTCCGGCCCGCACCTGTCATTCGCTCTTCGCTCAGGTTTTTTTCCAAGGAAGGCACGTGCTATGAATGCTCTGTCTTGGATCCGAACGGAGACAGCGATGCGACGGGTGATTGGCGTACTGGCGGTGACGGTGGTGATGTTCGCAACGGGAACGGCGACGGCGCTGGACGATCAGCCCTTCGCGTTCGCGGGGGGCGGGCTCGGCATCCACACCATCGACGCGCCGGCGTACAACGACGCGCTTGCCGCGGTGAACGCCGACGACTTCCGCACGTGGTCGCCCGCGATCGGTGCGTGGTTCGGCGCGGGGCTCGACCGCATCTGCCTCGAAGGCTTTCTCGGCGGCGGCGGGCAGTCGCAGTCGGGTTCGGCGGGCGACCTGGACCTCGGCGCGTTCTTCATCGGCCTCGACGGCGGCTACGCGTTCATCGATACGCGGCGCGTGCGTGCGTTTGCTCTGGCGGGCCTCGCCCTCACCGGCCAAAGCCTGAGCATCGACTGGAGCGCCGACACGCAGTCGACGATCGACGATGCGCGCGATTCGACGAGCGGGCGGGCGGGATCGTCGCCGAGCACCACGGTGGACGCCGAGATCGCCGACATTCCGCGCTCGACCGACATCAGCCGCACGGCGCTGGCGGGGCATCTGGCGCTGCAACTTGACGTGTACGTGGCCGAGTGGAAGAGCCGCGAATGGCTCTCGCGGCTGTCGGTGGGCGGGCGCGTGGGCTGGCTGCCGGCGATCGCGACCGGCGAATGGCGGAACAGCTCGGGCGACGACGTTTCGGGCGACACGCCCGACGCCTCGGCGAGCATGTCGTACGTGTTTCTGACGATCGGCGGGGCGTGGGACAAGCGGCGCGAGACGCGACTCCACAAGGGCAACGTCCCGGCCGAATCGGACAAGCTGAATGCGCCGAAGAAACCGGAGGACAATCGGCGGGTCAAACCGCGAAAGGGCGACGAGCGGATCGAGCGCGAGATGAAAAAACCGCGAAAGGACGACGATCGGCTGGAGCGGGAGATGAAGAAGCCGAAGAAGGACCCCGACCGCTCGAAGGATCCCGATCGCGATCTCGACAAAAAGCCGGGCGCGGTGCCGCCGCTGAAGGACGATCGGGGCGACAAGAAAGACGACAAGAAAGACGACGACGAGAAGGACGACGACAAGGACAAGAAGGATAAGGACAAAGACAAGGACGACGACGACGACAAGGACAAGGGCGGCGGGCGGAAGTAGTTCGCGCTACTCGAAGCGCACGAAATCGACGACGAGCGCGCTGTCCCAGTAAGGGTCCGCGGTATCGGCGACGCCCAGCACCAGGGTGATCGTCTCGCCGGGATAAACCGGCCACGCCGCGAATCCACCGCTCGCCAAATGGGCGTCCCACACCGCGCCCCCCGCGTTGTACGACGCATCCACCGACGTCGCGATGCCGCCGAGCGTCGATGCCGATCCCGGAATGTCGCCGAAGTCGCCGCCCGATCCGTTCTCCATCGTGCGATCGACCGCGAATCCGCGCGTCCCGCCCGCGACGAACGCGAACGCCGTGTCGGCGTAAGGCGAGCCAAGCCACTCGGAGGCGTCCTGCGTGAGCAGGTCGTAGGAGAGGATCATGCTCGTCGCGCCATCGGGCACGACGATCGCGCGCGCGGCGAGGCATGCGGTGCGTCCGTCGCCACCCGTGGTCAGCAGCCCGTACGCCGCCTCGTCGCCCGCCGGGAACAGGTCGGCGTACGCCGCGATGTCCGTCGACAGGCAGTCACCCGATTCGCCGATCGACGCGGCGGTCCATCCTGTGGTGTCGCCGGTTTCGAAATCGCAATTCACGCAATCATCGGCGGCGCCGATCGCAACGCCGTCCGCCGCGAGGTCGAATTCCGCGCCGGAGACGACAACCGTGCCGTCGGAAAACATTGCGCCCACGGGCGTCGCGCAGTCCGGGCCGACGCCCGCCACGCCGCATTTGGGATTGGGGTTTGCCGCGACATCCGTAATCGGAACCGCGAGAGCCGAGACGCAGCCGTCGCCGGTCGCCACCAGGGTCGCGGCGCGGCCCCAATCGGCGGCTGACGCTTCGCGCGCGGTGGGAACGGCGAACGCCCCGCTCGCTCGCGCCAACGCGGCGATCGAACGCGCACCGCCGGTCACGCGAACGGCGGTGACCGCCTCGCCTTCGCAGGTCGATGCGACCGTGCCCGTGGCGAATCCGACTTCTCCCTGCGCCGCGTAGGCTGCATACCAGCCCGAACCCGCCGGCCCGACCGCGTCGCCCAGCAGTGCGGCGGCCTCGTCGTCGAGGCGCATCACCGCGCCATCCCACGCGAGCTTGTGAACGAAGCGCGGTTCGCTCGCGCCGTCGTCAACCTTCGTCAGCGCGATCTGGTGTTCGATGCCCGACAGGTCGAGCCCCGCACCGGCGAGGCTGCCGCCGTTCTCGGCGAGCGTCGCGTTGATCTCATCGAAGTTCACCGACCACAGGCCGTCCAGCATGCCGAGCTGCGTGGAGTCGAGCCGAAACGCGAAGAGGAATCGCCAGCCGCCGGGGGTCGGCACGCCGGCGTCGCCTTCCGAAAGACTCCATGTGTAGCCGGTGCGTTCGCGCAGCAGGTCCTCGGCGGTGGGCGCGTTGGCGTCCTCTTCCTGTTCGTCCTCTTCCTCGTCCTCGTCGCCGCCCCCGCCGCACGCAACCAGAACCGTCGCGAGCACCGCGACCAGCGCCCACGCGAGGAATCGTCGAATATGAATCGTGCAAATCACGCCGCACGTCCCGTCTTCAAAAAAGCGCGTCATGCTTTCCGGTTTTGGCCGCATCGTCAATCCCGCGTTCCCTTGTCCCCGTTCCGATCGGCGTGACGCTCCACAGCCCATTGGCGGGTGGCGTTGTTCGCGTCGTCCTTTCGCGATAAACTAGTCAATTCTACTCGTTGCGGGGGTCCTCCGATGCGCGGTCGCGTCGCGTTTGCGTGCGTTTGGGTGGTGGTGTCGGCTTGGATATTGCTGTTGGCGGGCGCGGCGGGCGCGGCCGATCCGGGTCCGACCCCGGACTACGTCCATCTGTCGTGGCAGAACGACCCCGCGAACACCATGACGATCATGTGGCGCACGATGAACGGCGTCACCGACCAGGTGGTGCAGTACGGACCAACCGCGAGCTACGGCCAGAGCGCGACCGGCACATGGGCCGCGCTGCCCGAGGGCCGCGGTTACAGCCACACGGTCGAGATCACGGGCCTCGCCGAAAACACGCCCTATCATTACCGCGTGGGCGACGGCGGATCGAACTGGTCTGGCGACAAAACCTTCAAGACCGCGTTTGCGGGCGACAATCTGTGCGCACCGTTTCGCTTCATCTCGATGGGCGACGCGCGCTCGTCCACCGGCTCGGGCGCGTCGATCTACTGGTCCACGGTCATGGACGCCGCCACCGACGAAAACCCCGACTTCATTCTCTTCGGCGGCGACATGATCGCCGACGGCGACGAACAGGAAGACGGCTGGGAGGATTTCTTCGACCGTGCCGAGGGCGACCTGTCGAAGTTCCCCATCATGGCGGTGTGGGGCAACCACGAACACCACGGCGTCAGCGCGTTCCTCGACAACTTCGCGTTTCCCGTAAACGACGTCACGGGCACCGAGGATTGGTACGATTTCCGCGTCGGCCCGGTCCACTTCTTCGCGCTTTCCACCGAGCACGGCGCGACCGGCTACCAGCAGCAGGCGACATGGATGGACGAAAAACTCGGCGACACCGACGCGCCGTGGACGATCTCGTTCCAGCACCGGCCCACGTATTCGTCGGGCACCACGCACGGCTCCGAACCCGAGTGCCAGCAGTACTTCCTGCCGGTGTACGACACGCACGAGATCGACGTGAACATCGGCAGCCACGACCACATGTACGAGCGCACCAAGCCGGTCCGCAACGGCACGCCGATCGCGGGCGAGGACTATTCGCTGGGCACGATGTACCTGGTGTCGGGGGGCGCGGGCGCGTTCGTGAATCCCATCCTCAACATCTTCAACAACTTCTACCTCAAGGGCATCGGCGCGACGCACTACGTCATCTTCGACGTCGCATTCAACCGCATGCGGCTCACGGTCAAGAGCGAGTTCGGCCTGACCTACGACTCGTTCGAGTGGAGCAAGGAGGAACTCGGCTATCCCACGGCGGCGTTCACGGGTCCCGCGGGCGCCATCGAGGCGCTCGAGCCGGCAACCTTCGACGCGTCGGACGCCTTCGATCCGTGCGACACGCTCGCGGACTACGACTGGGATTTCGGCGACGGCTTGTCGGGCTCCGGCGTCATCGTGGATCACGCGTGGGACGGACCGGGAACCTACACGGTGACGCTGACCGTCACCGACAACGACGGCAACACCGACACGGCCCAACTCGATGTCACGGTGCTGCCCGCGATGCCGGACGACGATACCGACGACGATTCGACGGATGACGACACGACCGACGACGACACGACCGATGACGACACAGCGGATGACGATACGACGGATGACGATTCCGACGACGACACGTGGTTCCCGGACGACGACGACTCCGCGGATGACGACGCGACGGCGGATGATGACGCGACGGGCGGCGACTCTTCCGGCGAATCGGGCGACGACAACGATGGAGGATGCGGATGCTAGACGCGGCGTACACACTCTTTCCCGACCCGTTTCGCGCTCTGGTCGCATCGATCGGTCTCGTCCTTCTCCTCGCCGTCGCGTCGGCGTGCGCCGGCGGCGACGATGACGACGACGATTCGAGCGACAACGACTCGGACGCCGCCGCCGATATCTGGCGCCCTGCGCCCGGCACGACGTGGCAATGGCAACTGAGCGGCGCGATCGACGAGTCGTTTGACGTCGAGATGTACGACATCGATCTTTTCGATGTTCCGGGCCAAATGATGCAAGCCCTTCGCGACAGCGGGCGCGTGGTGATCTGTTATTTTTCCGCGGGCAGTCTTGAGGACTGGCGCGAGGATGCCTCGCAGTTTCCCGAAGAGGCGCTCGGAAACAATCTGGATGGCTGGGAAGGCGAGCGCTGGCTCGATGTCACCAACGCCGCCGTCCGAGAAATCATGCTCGCGCGTCTCGATGTGGCGGTCGTAAAAGGGTGCGATGGCGTGGAGCCGGACAATGTGGACGGTTACGACAACGACAACGGCCTCGGCCTGACGGAGTCGGATCAGATCGATTACAACCGTTTCCTCGCGGATGCGGCGCACGCGCGCGGGCTTTCGATCGGTCTGAAAAACGACATGGGACAGATCGACGACCTGCGCGACGATTTCGACTGGGCGCTCAACGAGGAATGTCACGCGTACGACGAGTGCGGCGCCTACGCGGATTTTCTCGCGGCGGGAAAAGCCGTCTTCAACGCGGAATATGTGGATGACTGGCCCGATGCGCCCGCGCTCGCCGAGGATATCTGCGGCACGTTTCCCGATCTTTCCACGATCGTCAAAGAGTGGGATCTGACGGCGCGACGCCTGTCCTGCGACGCGGTGTGAGGGTCGCGACACGACAGGAGGTTCGCGGCAAAACAGGAGGTGCGCGACACGGAGCGCGTCACCACCGCCTGACCGACTCCACGCGCGGCGACGCGGCGAGATCGAGGACCCATACGCGCATCGTCTTGCCGTAGAAGCGGAACTCGCCCCGACTTTCGAATCCCCACGACGCGAGTTGGCGGTTCGCGCCCTCGTTGTCCGTTTCCGTCGTGATCTTCACGCGCGCATGGCCGCGATGCGCGAGTTCGTCGAAGAGCACCTTGTTGATGAGGCCCGAGACGCGCGTGCCGCGCAGATCGGGGTCGAAACAGCAAAACAGCGACTCGGCGGCGACGTCGTCGTCCACTCGGCTGCGCGAGAAGTAAAACGGTGTGGACGCGACCTGTGCGAGCAGAGTCGGTCGGCGGATGAGCCCGCCCAGCGCCGCGAACGCGAGACGCCCGCCCCGCGCACGGGCGATGTCGCGCATCATGCGGCGCGGGTTTTCGCTGCCCGCGATGAAGCCGCGCACCGTGCGCGCCGCACCCTCGCCGTCCTCGTACACAAAGCCGATGAAATCGCGGCGCGCGATCATGCCCGCGTAAATCTCGCTCAAAAATCCCGTGCCGAGCCGACCCCAGATGGTGCGTCCCATGCCCTCGGCATGCATCGCCGCCACGCGCGGAACGTCGGGCTCGCGCATCGGGCGAATGCGTTCGAGCCATGCGGGATCGTAGTCGAGGGGGCCGACGGTCATGGCGCGCTCAATCGGATTTTTTCGTGCGGGCTTTCGCGACATGCGCCGCGAAGGGCTCGTCCGAAATCGACCTATGCTGCGCCGCGAGAAAATGCCCGACGAAATCCTCGTACTCGACCGCGTAGGATTCGTTCAGCAGCCGCCGCGAGAGTTCGAGCGAGACGGCGTTGAACGGCAGAAACTCGTCGATCGTTTTCGCGAGCGCGGCGTCGGCGTCAACCGGGTCGTAGAGCCGATCGACGAGCCCGATCCGCTCGGCCTCGTCCGCCGCGAGCATCCGGCTCGTGAGCACGATCGATTTGGCGCGCCCCAGGCCGATGAACTTGGCGAGGCGGAACGTGGCGAGGCCCGGGATAAAACCGAGACGCACCTCGTTGAAGCCGATCCGAGCGCCGCGCGCCATCAGGCGAAAATCGCACACGAGCGCGAGCTGCGCGCCGCCGCCCACGCACTCGCCGTTGATCTGCGCAATCGTGATCTTGGGAAGTTTCTCGATCGCGGTGCAGGCCTTTTCCCACTTGTGAAAGCCATTGATGTCCGCCGCGCGGCCGGGCTCGAAATCGGCGAGATCAATGCCCGAGCAGAACACGTCGCCCGCGCCGCGAATGACGAGCACATCGGCCTTCGACTCGTCGGCCAGATGCTCGCACGCCGCGACCAGCTCGCGCACCATCTTCATGTTCGTGGCGTTGCCCGCTTCGGGCCGGTTCAGCGTGAGCGTGGCGACGCGCGGGCCGTCCGTGAGCGTCAGTGTTTCGTAACCCATCTCTCTCCTCACCAGCGCAACAGCGCCGTCTCGATGCTCGTGCCCGGGCCCATCGCGATCATCACGCCGTAGTCGCCGTCCTTCGCGATTTGCTCGTCACGCAGTCGCGCCAGCGAAAACAGCACCGACGCCGACGAGAGATTGCCGAAGCCGCGCAGGATCGCGCGCGTGTGGCGCACGTCGTGATTCGTGAGGCCGAGATTGTACTTGATGCTGTCGATGACTTTCTTTCCGCCCGAATGTACGAGCCAGTGCGCGATGTTTCGCTGCTTGAGGCCGAAGCGGTCCAGCAGGCGCATCACGGGCACACGCACGTTATTGCCGATGACGTAGGGGATATTGTGATCGAGAAAAAACGAGAGCTTGCCGCCCACGGTGTCGAAACGCATCGCGTCGATCGCCTCGGGAATGATGTGCGATTCGAAACCGAGCACCGCGGGGTGCGTTTCGGAATTCCCCGTCGTGAGCACGGCGGCCGCCGCGCCGTCGCCGAACAGCGAGTTGACGACGGCGGTGCGCATGGTCTCGTCGTGCACATACGCCGCGGAGCACACCTCGCAGCACAGCAGCAGCGACCGCGCGCCGGGGTGCGCACCGGCATACGACGCCGCCGGCGCGAGGCCGTTGAGCGCGGCGTTGCAGCCCATGCCGATGATGTCGAGCCGGTGCACGTCGGCGCGAAATCCCATCGCACGCACGAGATGCGCGCTGATGCCCGGACACAAAAACCCCGTGCTGGTGACGGTCACGAGTTGGTCGATGTCGCCCGGAGCGAGCTCTCCCATGTCCAGCGCCGCGCCGACCGCCCGCGCGCCCATGTCGAGCACGCCGCGCAGATGCTTGCCGATCAGTTCCTCGGGCGACTCGTCGGCGTAGCCGTCGCCGTTGGCGGGCGGCAGATAGAGATGGCGCGATTCGATATGGCTGTTGCGAAACAACGCGCGCGAACGGGGATCATCCACACGGAACAGATCGAGGAACTGATCCTGCGTGTAGCGGTCCGGCGGATTCGCCGTGCCGATGGCCGCGATGCGCGGCGCGATGAAATCCGAACGTGTCATGGCGTCAGCGGCTTGCAAGCCTCGACGCTATCGCGTCCGATTTCGCATGTCCATCGGCGCGACATTGGGCGCAATGTTCAGCCCGTGACGCCGGGGACTATTTTAGTGCTCGACGGCGAAAGCCGCCTTCACGACGGCGGTGATGTCCTTTTCCAGCGACGTCGTGTCGTTCATGCCGTAGCCCGACACGTCGGTGGAATAACGCGGCGTCACCTGAAACACGCCCGAGCTGATCGAACGCAGCACACCGACCTTGCCGCCCGCGGAGTCGGCCATTTTCTCGGCGCGAACCTTGGCGTCGTCCGTGGCGAGGCCGAGCATCTCGATGCGCATCTCGGCGAGCTTGGTGAAGTAGTATTCGGGCGCGTAGGATTCCAGCGGCACGCCCTCTTCGATCAGATCCGTCACCTTGCGCGAGACGGCCGTGACCCGCGCGACGTCGGTCGACTGGATCTCGAAGCCCTGCGACAACTCGTAGCCGACGACCTCGTTGATCGTCTGGTCGCCTTCCAACACGCGCGTCTGGTACATCGGCGAGGTGGCGATGGGCGGAAAGACGAGCTCCTCGGGCTTCACGCCCTCCTTCTGGAAGTAGGCCTTGAGCCGTTCGACGTGGCGCTTGATCTCGGGGAACGCGGCCTGCGAGGTTGCACCGGTCGCCGAGAGCCGCCCGCGCCAGATCATGAAGTCGGACTGGATCGGTTTCGTCGCCGAACCGGTCGAACTGATGATCTCCTCGCCGCTTTTCAGATCGCGCACGGTGTTCGACAGGAAACGCCCGGCGAGCGAGATCCCCACGGCCAGCGCGAGCATGCCCCAGAAAAACGGCCAGTTGTCCTTCGACATCGAGTCCTCCGCGTTGGAAGGGACTCTACACCCGCACAGCTCGGACGGGCAACGGGCGCGGCCTTGCGTCGCCCGCGTCGTTTCGGGAAGATCGCCCGAGTCCTTTTTCCCGGAGGATCGACATGACCTTTCGCTCGGCCCTGCTCGCATTCGTCTCCGCGCTGTTGGTGATCCTGGCGGTCCTGATGACGAACGGTCTCGCGTTCGCCCAGGACGACGGCGGCGCGAACCCGTATGACGACGGTCTGGACGACGAGCGCGAAACGCACTTCGGGGGCGGGCTGCTGCAGGTGGGGGGCGTGTTCTTCGACTTCGACCGGATCAACTCGACGCTGAAGAAGTGGGGCTACCCGGAGTTCGACGGCAACTTCACGACGGTGGGCTTCGAGTCGTTCTACCGCCGGGGCAATCTCCGCAGCGATTTCATGGTGCCGATCTTCATCCGCGAGTCGGACAGCTCGACGCGCTTCGAGTCGGCGATGATGGGCGGCGCGATCATTGGCCACGTCGGGTTCAACATGGTCCCGCCCACCGTCTTCAACTGCTACCCGATGATCGGCATCGGCTACGGGTGGCTCCAGATGTCGCACACCGAGAAGGGCGGCAATTCGGTCGAGGTCGCGCACACCTCCACCCGGCGCGTGCTGAACATGACCGCCCACAACTTCATCCTCGACGCCGGCGCCGTGCTGGATGTCACGATCCCGACCTTCGACCGCAAGGGGCGGCAGGAGCACTTCGTGATCTCCGCGCGCGGCGGGTACATGTGGACGCCGCCCGCCGCGGACTGGCGCAGCGGCGCGTTCAACGTCTCGGGCGGACCCGAGTTCCACATGACGGGACCCTACGTGCTCGTGGGTATCGGCGGCGACCGGGAGACCTACGACTGAGGCGAGTCCAAAGAATGACGATTTGAATTGTGGCCCGGCCGCCCCCGGCCGGGGAATTCACATCGTCGCGGGCGAGGGCGCCCGCGCCACGCTCCAATCAGTCCCGTTCGGCGCATTCGGACTACGCGGAGAACGCCGCCTCGCCGCGCGTCGAGACAGCCCACCACGCCAACCCCGCCACACTCACCGCGACTGCGATCTCCGCGGCCCACCAACCGGCAGCCTGCATGAGGGCGAGCGCGATCAGGTTCACCGTGCCGTGCACGAAGATCGCGGCGAGCACCGCTTTGCCGGCGCGGCCCGCGTTGATCCCGCGCGCCACCATCACGGCCAGCGACGCGTGCAGCCCCAACGCCATCGCGCGTTCGATCACACCCAGGAACGGCATGTGCGCGGGGGTCTTCAGAATTTGGCCCATCACGGCGGCGAGTTCCGGCGGGGGAGCGTCGATGCGGATCGAAAACAGCACGGCGAAACCGGCGAACGGCAACACGTTCAGCACGAACGCCTCGAGCGCGCCGTGGCCGAGTCCGAAGGCGACCGCATCGCGCCACGCGTGCGTGTCCCCGGGTTTCGGCTTGCACCACCATCGAAGCACCAGATAACGACCGACCTCCTCGAAGAGCCCCGCGCTGTACGAGAGCAGCACGGCGACGACGAGGGTGGTTGTGCGGCTTGCCTCCGCGCCGAGTCCCGCGAGTTTGGAGAGGATCGCGACGAGCGGGATGCGCGTGGCGATCTGGAAGATGAAGAAGGTCGCGACGCCCCACCACACATAGCGCGATGCCGCGCCGGTTCGTGCGCGCCAGATGCGGGGGACGACGAAAACAAGCAGCGCGACGAGAACAGCCGACGCGGCGAACGCGGCGATGAGCAGCGCTGGCGCGGATGTTTGCGGTAGGATCGCGGCCTCCGTGCTTCGTTACAGGCCGGCTCCACTCGTGGGGAGGCTCGACGCGAGAATCGACAGATCGCGGTCGCTGAAATACAGGCCCGCGCCCAGGAACCAGCGCGGGTCGTCATACTTGTTGATGAAGTCGTCGACGCCCGCCGTCACGAAGAAGTGATCGAGGAACATCAGGTCGATGTAGGTCTTCAGGCGCGGGTTGTTGTCCTTCGAAAAATCCGATGCCTCGAACGCGATGTCCAAGTGGTCCTTGAACAGGAAGTACTCGACGCCGACGCCGCCCTTGGACTCGATGATGCCGCCGCGGAACAGGAAGTCGTGCCAGCGCTTGCCGAACTGCGCGCTGAAGAGCAGCTCGTCGCTCGTCACGCGACGTGTCTCGTTCTTGACCGACGTCTCCTCGTCCGCCGCGTCGGGGTTCTCCACGGTGGTCGTCTCGATTTCGGTGGTGCGTGTGCGTCCCTTGGGCGAGTCGACCAGGGCGAGCATGTAGACCTTGTCGTAATTCGGCCGGATGTTGAGCGCGAAGAAGCTCTTCGCCTCCTGCTGCTCGATGTGGTATTCGCCCCGGTACTTGAACTCCATCTCCAGGCGCGTGAGGCGCTGCACGTAGTCGTTGATGCCGCTCACGGCCTCGTTGAGTGACGTGATCGTCTCGTCGTCGTTGACGAGCTTGCCCAGCGTGCCCTGCCCGTCGTCGATCTTTTGCGCGACGTTGGCGAAGGCCTCGAGGCTGCGCGACAGGTTTTCGGTGACCGCCACGAGGTTTTCGAGCGTCGCCGAGATGTCCTCGCGATTGGTGGACATCACCGTCGCCAAATGCCCGCTGATGTCCTTGAGGTTTTCGGCGATGGCGGGCAGCGCCGCCACCGTGCGCGACATTTCCTCGCGATTCTTCGACGTCACGTACGACAGGTTGCCCGAAAAGCTCTCGACGTTCGCCATGATCGCGTCCATGCGATCCTGGTTGGCCTCGAGCGTGTCGGCGAGCGTCGTCGTGATCGTGTTGAGCGAGATGAAGACGTCGCGGATGCCCTCTTGTCCCTCCTCGCCGCCGAAGACTTCGCGCAGGTTCGTCGTGACCGCCTTGATGTCCTCGGCCACGTCGTTGAGGTTGCCGGTCAGGGCGGCGATGTCGCCCGAATCGTCCACGTTTTCGAATTCCTTGCCCGGTTCCAGGACCTGTCGGCTCGCGCCCGGAAGGATTTCGATATATTTCTGACCCAGAAAACCGTGGCTGGCGATCGAGATGCGGCTGTCGTCGGGAATCTTGGCATCGGCGCTGATTTTCATCGTCACCAGACCCTTGCCGCCGTCCAGCCGGGTCTCTTCGACCACGCCGATCTTGATGCCCGCCAAATAGACGTTGGTGTCTTTCTGAATGCCGGCCGCGGTGGGAAAACGGGCGGCATATCGGTTCGGGTACTTGTCGCCGATGGCGTAGTCGCCGAGCCGGGTCGAGATCCAGGCGATGAGCAGGAAGACGACGACGAAGAAGATGCCGACCTTCGTCTCCGTCGTGAGTTTTCGCATGGATCTCCCAAGGCCGCTTTAAGGTGAGGTTTTTCTACTATCCGAGCCCCCAAAACGCAATCGGCGACGCCTCGCGGCGAACGGGGGGTTCCACCGATCGGCCCGGACGGCCATCCCATCGCGACATCACGCGAGCGTGCGCTCGAGGACCCGCGCGACGTTGCCGCCGATGATCTTTTTCACGTCGGCTTCGGAAAGGCCCGCATCGAGCAGCAGCGCCGTCAGGCGCGGCAGATCCTCAATGCCGCGCATCCCCGCGGGCATCGTCCAAAGCCAGCCGTCGATGTCCGATCCGTACGCGGCGTGGTCCGCGCCCGCGACGCGCACGATGTGCAGGATATGCCTGGCGACGCACCACAGATCGTCGAACCACGTGCGCCCCGTGAACTGCGGGCCGAAGATCACGCCGATCACACCGCCGTTTTTCGCGACGGCCTCGATCTGCTCGTCGTCGATGTTGCGCCAGGTTTTTTTCACGCCGCAAACGCCGGTGTGACTGACGATGACGGGTTTTTCGGCGCGCGCGCACGCTTCCATGAAGCCGCGTTTGTTGACGTGCGCGAGATCGACGACGATCCCCATCCGTTCGCACTCGGCGAGCAGCGCGCGGCCGAAGTCGGTGAGTCCCCTGTCGCGGCCCGAGCGCGAGCCCAAGCCCATCGCGCATTCGCACGCCTCGTTGCCCGAGAAGTGCGCGAAGGTCATGTAACGCACGCCGAGTTCGTGAAACATCCCGAGCAGCTCGATC
Source organism: Deltaproteobacteria bacterium (assembly GCA_020845895.1). Lineage (NCBI taxonomy): Bacteria > Pseudomonadati > Myxococcota > Myxococcia > Deltaproteobacteria bacterium. The sequence continues at coordinate 75,307 of JADLEX010000023.1, forward strand.
CGACCCCCGAGCGCGTGCGCGCCCTCGATGCCGCAGAACGCACCGATGCGCCCGGCGTCGATCCCCTCGCGCATCGAGGTGCGGTCGCGGATCACGTGGATCTCGCCGGGGTGCGCGTCGCACACGCGATGAAGGTATTCGAGCTGGCGGCGGATTTTTCCCGCGCGCCGGCGGGGCGACGACAGCGGCGAACACACGAGCCCGAGTCCCTGGATGTCGATGCCGGCGTCGCGAAAGCGCGGCAGGTCGGCCTGCCAGACGAGCGGCGCCCGGGGCACCATGTTGCGGTGGCGTTTGGCGATGTCGTAGCCGAGCAGGTCGTGCGTGAGCAGGATGTCGATGTGCAGGTCGGCGACGAGACACGAGCGATGCAACTCGCGCGCGCGTTCGAGCGAAGGCGAGGTTTCGGGCGAGGTGTTCGCCTCGGTGTACGCGCCGGTCGCGGTCGGCGTCGCGCCCACGTCAGGCCTGATCGTCGAATCCGGCGTGCTCGCCCGCGAGGAACGCCTGGATAAAGGGGTGGTCGTGGCGGCGGATCTCGTCGGGCGGGCCGGTCGCGATGATGCGCCCTTCGTAGAGCACGGCCATTTGATCGGCGATCTTCATCGCCGCGGAGATGTCGTGGCTGATGATGAAGCTCGTATGGCCCAGGTGTTCCTTGGTGCTCCTGATGAGACGGTGGATCGAGTCGGTCATGATGGGGTCGAGGCCGGTGGTCGGCTCGTCGTAGAGCATGATGTCGGGACCGAGCACGATCGCCCGCGCGAGCGCCGCGCGTTTGCGCATGCCGCCCGACAGCTCCGACGGCATTTTTTGGCCGACTCCGTGCAGGCCGACTTCTTCGAGCGCGTCGCGCACTTTTTCCGCGATCTCGGACTTGGTGAACTTGCGCGTCTCCTTGATCGGAAAAGCCACGTTCTCGGCCACGTTCATCGAGTCGAAGAGCGCGCCGTCCTGAAACAGCATGCCGAACTTGCGGCGCATGTTGTTGAGCTCGATCGGGCCGAGCTGCGTCATGTCGATGCCGTCGATCAGCACGCGCCCCGCGTCGGGCATGAGCAGGCCGATGAGGTGCTTGAGCGTGACGGATTTTCCGCTGCCCGAACGACCGATCAGGATGGTGATCTGATTTTTCTCGCACGTGAGGTTGACGCCCTGCAGCACCTTGTGGGCGCCGAAGGACTTGTACACGTCGAGCATCTGAATGACGGGCGTGCCGTCGGGCGCGGCGGCGGGGGCGTCACTCATGAGCCGTTGCGTTCGCGCGCCTTTTCATCGAGCGACCGGGCCGCGGCGTGATCGCCCATCCGCCGCGCCAGATCGGCGAGCGCGCGCCAGGGCTCGGGCCGGTCGGGCGAAAGCTGCACGGCCATCTCGAAAACGCGCTTGGAGTCTTTCAGGTTTTCGTGACCGAAAAGTTCGCGTCCGTATTCGAGCAGCGTTTCAGTCAGCTCATCGAACGCGTCCGTGACCTCCATCTCGAACGCTTTGAGCGCGATCTCGATCAGATCGTCGGTATCGCCCATGACGAGGGCTTCCTGCGCCTGGCCGATCATCTCGTCGGCATGAAATCCGTTGGTCGGCTCGTACACGTCCTCGGTCAAGGTCGGTTCCTCGACGACGTCCTCCACGGGTTCCACGTCGAGTACGGATGCCGCGGCCTGCGCGAAGGTCACCTCGGCCTCGAGGATCTGGGCGGGCGCGGGCTCATCGACCTCGGGTTCGTCGACTTGCGGCTCGACGATCATGGATTCATCGGCCTTCGCCGCGAGATCCGCATGCACGCGCGCGTCGGCAATGAGATCGGCCTCCGCCACTTCGACGGCGGACGCGGTATCCTCAAACGTCGCCTCCATCGCGGAGGAAGGTGGCGAGACGGGCGGCGGTGTTGATGGCGCGGGCGGCGTCCACGGCGGCGGTGTGCCGTTGCCGCCGATCGGCCGCACGTCGATCTGCGCGACGTGATCGGCCCAGTAGCGCTCGCGATCGGCCAGCGGCTCGGGGTCGGGCAGGCCCATTCCGGCGAGCACGAGCTCGGCCATGAAGCGGTCGGCGTCGGTTTTGCCGAGAAAATCGGCGTAGCGACCCGTACCCAGGATTTCCTCCTGCACGTGCGCGTCGGGCTCGGGATCGCGCGTCACCCAGAACAGGCCGTTGCCGGCCTCGGGCATTCGCGCGAATCGGTCGAAGAGCGGATCGCGCCGGCCCGAATAGCCGAGCACGATGACGACGGAATCGAGCGCAGCGCGGTAGAGCATCTGCAGGATCACAGCGTCGTGTCGCTTGAGGCTTTCCTCACTGGCGGGCGCGTGATTGTCGGCCATACCGTTGAGGTAAACCACCGTGCCGGGCTCGAGTCCTTCGGCGCTCGACTTCACGTCGCGCGCGAGATCGACGAATCGCGGTTTCGCGTCGTGCAGAAAGTGCGCGGAACGCACCGGCAGCGTGTCGAAATTCGACGTGAGAATCAGGTTGACCCAGCCGGTGTTGACGAGCTGCGTGAGCAGCAGGTGCGTCCAGTTGATCGTGCGCGCGCCGTCGTTGACTTCGTTCAGGAACGTGCGTTGCGAGAACGGCCGCAGCCGGTTGAAGGCCTGCGCGTACGGCGAATCGACGCGGTTGTCGGGCTCGTCGGGCAGATAGGGAAAACGCGCGTGAATCGCCGCGGCGAGATCGTCGGCGCCCGGAATTCCGCTGGACGTGGACGCTCCCGCGCCCAGCCAGAACGAGAGCTTGACGCGCTGCCGGTGCGCGAGCAGGTATTTCGCGATCGCCCCAGGCGTTGCGGCGCGGAACTGCGTCATGGATCGAGCCCCTTTTTCAATAAACCCACGAGGAGGCTCATCGAAATCGGCGTTCTGATTAGGTCATTTTCGGATCGAAGTCAAAACACGACAGCAAGCCGCGACAACCGGCCCTCCCGTATGCCGCAAGACGGGCCGGTTTGTCGTAGCCGCCCTAGTTAATACGAAGCGGGGAGGGATGACAAGTTGGCCGCGGGGGACGGCTGACGACTTTGCGCGCCGAAGGCGAGGAGGGGAATGGTGTACGGGTCATCGTCCTCGCCGTCACCGAAACTCGAACACGGCGAGCACGCCAAATATGGAGGGTGGATCGTCGAAGGAGCGTCGCTCGAACCCCGAGGAGGCTCCCTGCCACTCCATTGTCGCTATTCTGGTGGCATCAAGTCCGTTTGTCGTTACTGAAAGGGTCTTTCAGTAGCAACAAACTCTGGCGAGGGGAGCAGACTCGACTCAAATCCGCAAGAAAAGGACGAAGCCTCAACGACACACGGGAACAAAGCACGGCTCTCGTTTTGTCACGATTCTGTTGGGTTCAAATCCACTTGTCTCTACTGAAACGGCCTTTCAGTAGAGACAACGCTCTTTGAGTCGAGCAGACTCGACTCAAAGGACGGGCTCACCTTCAGTAATGTTGACGAGTTCCGTGAACCCAAAAATGGCCGCGCGGCGACCTCCAGCAGGACGAATTTCACGTAAGATATTGAAATCTCTCAGCTTGTTGAGCAAGATTCGGGCTGTCGGTTCGGGGATACGAGCGTGAACGAAATCCGAACCGCTGAAAATGGGCCTCTGGAAGAGAAATTCGACCGCGAGGGAGGAGAACTGGGACTTGAGCATCCCCGACAGCTCCTCGTTCATGCGTCGGTAAAGACGAACGATGGCTTCGGCTTTCGTGCGATTCGCCTCCGCCTGTTCGACGATCGCCTTTAGGAAGAACACGCACCACGCCGTCCAGTCGTGATCGCGCGACACGCCGAGGAGGCTGTCGTAATACGCGTCGCGGTGCTTTTCGAAATACTCGCTGATGAAAAAGTACGGGCGGCGAATCACCCCGCGCTGAAACAGAAAAAGTGGAATCCACATTCGGCCGAGCCGCCCGTTCCCGTCGAGAAACGGATGCAACGCCTCGAACTCGGCGTGCATGATGGCCGTTTGCACGAGGACATCGGGCTGATCCGAGTTCACATACGTCTCCCAGCGGCTCATGGCATCCGGAAGCGACCCCGCCTCGATCGGCACGTATCGCGCATCTTCGATCCCGCACCCCGGCGGGCCGATCCAATTCGGAATGCGGCGATACTCGCCCGGGGCCTTCCCTTGTCCGCGCACGCCCGACATCAGGATCCTGTGTGCCTCGCGCAACACACGGATGCATAGCGGCAATTCGCGCAGCAGACGTTCGGCCTCCAGCATCGCGTTTCGATAGTTGATGACCTCGTGGATGTCGGCGATTTTTTCGGGCGGGAGAGACGGTCCGCCCGGCGAAGCCTCGTACTCCAGCACCTCGCCGATGGTGGCCTGCGTGCCCTCGATCCGTGACGACAACACCGCCTCGTTCGTTGTCAACGGACTGAGCAGCACGGATGAGTTGGGAATCGCGATGAGCAATCCGTCGTAACGGGCGAGCGCCGCCGTCGCGGGGCCGACCAAGGGAACCAGCCGCTCCCAATCGAGACCCTTGGGCGGAAACCGCCCCTCGTGATATTTCACCGCGCCGGACATGCGAATATCCTCCCGCCCCTCAATCCTCGCCCGCGCGAAGATACGCGCCGCCGCCGAGACCCACGTGCAGCCGGGCGAACAGCATATGCTCGGCCACGTACGGCAGATTGGCGATCTCGTCGCCGCCGCGCATCCACTTCGTCGACCACGGCACGCTCTTGTACCCCATCGAGAACCCGCTCACGACGAGTCCCGCGCCGCGCTCGCCCGCAAGAAACGGATCGCGAAAGTCCGTTCGCAACGCCACGTCGTACACGAATCCCGTCTGATACAGATCCGCCGCGTCCTTGCCCGTGGGCAGGTGTTCGTCGCTGTTGTCGAGCGCCGCGAAGTCGCCCTCGAAACGCAGGTGATTTTGCGCGTACCCGAGCCCCACGAGCACCGACACCGTCCCGAGACGGTACTCGGCCACCGGCGTGCCCACGTCGAGCTGGATGTCCCAACCCGACAGGTCGGTGTCCATCAGGTCGTCCTTGGACTGCGTTTTCCACATGCCGCCCGAAATGCCGAGAATCGCCGCGGACCGCCCGAAGAAGTGCAACTCGAAGTCGAGCGCCGGCGTATAGGTGGCAAATGGCGGCGACGCGGGAAGCTTGGCCGCGAGGCGCTGCGTGTCCTGAAAAATCGGCATGTACGCGACCGCGCCGTAGATGCCGGCGTCGAGCGGGCGATCGCGATCGTCGGGCGGCTCGTCGTTTTCGTCGTCCGAACCGGCGGCGTATGCGAACGTCGCCGCGAACAGGGCAACGGCGATTGTCCAAACGGTCGTCCATCGGTGATGCGTCATCGTCTTCCTCCCGGGAACACGCCCGCGCGCGACGTGTCTGACGGCCAACTCGACTTGTCGGGCGCTTGGGCGCATGTTAGAAGAATCGCCGTTTTGGGGAAAGGCACGAACACGGCATGAAACGGGTGCTGGCGGCCCTGAGGGGCTTCATCGCGAGCCTCGACTGGAAACAGACGGCCCTGTACGCCGTCGTTTTCGTGTTCGTATTTTTCGCCGTCATCTACCTGTCGTTTCCCTTCGACACGATCAAGGCGACGCTGGTGACCGAGCTCGAGGCGCGCACCGGCGCCAAGGTCGAGGTCGCGCGGCTGCGTCCCCTGCGCATGAGCGGCGTGCAGGCCGAGGGCGTGCGCCTGATGAAACCGAGCGACAACACCCAGGTGCTGGCCGAAATCGACCTGATGCGTTTTCGGGTCCATATCGCGCCGCTCTTTCGCCGGCGCACCGTCGTCGATTTCGACCTCGAGGCTTACGGCGGCGGACTCTCGGGTGTGATCGAGGGCCGCACCGGCAAGCGATTCGCGGTGGCGGTGAATTTTCTGAACCTCGATCTGAACCGCTACAACTTCGCCAAGCTGATCGAGGACTACGGGCAGATGAACCTGTTCGGCAAGCTCTCGGGCAGCCTGAACCTCTTTTTCGACGGCGTGCAGAAGCGCAACAGCCAGGGCGCGGTGGACCTGAAATTCGAGGGGATGAAGATCGCCGACGCGACGATCATGACCAAGACGCTGCCCGAGATCAATTTTGAACCCTCGGCGGTGAAGATGGATTTTAAGCGCAGCGCGTTTTCGATCTCGCAGTGGGACATGAACGGCGACAACCTGTCGATCAACATGACCGGCCGTGTGACGGTGAACGACAACCTGCGCAACAGCCGCATCAGCTTCACGCTCAAGGCCAAGCCGTCCGAGACGCTGCTCGACCAGTTCGCCGAACTCGCCATGATGAAAGCGCCGGATTCGCAGGGCTGGTACACGCTGCGCATCAACGGCCCGTTCTCCAAACCGAATATCAATTTCCGATAGCGCTCGCCCGGGCCGCGGCGTCGTCGGCCTTGACCTGCCCCGGCCGCGCAAGTAGGTTTCGCGCATGATGAATCGGACCGTTCGCGCCGTTGCCGTCGTTTTCGTTGTCGCCTTCGCGGCGGCGTGCGCGCCGAAGTTCGAAAACATGTCGGCGTCCGAAATCTACGACTACGGCTCGAATCGTTTCGAAAAGCGCGACTACTCCGAGTCGATCGAGGCGTTCGAGAAGCTCATCGAGCTCTACCCGTTCAGCACCTACGTCACGCGGGCCGAACTCGCCATCGCCGACGCCTACTTCGCGCGCAAGCGGTGGCCCGAAGCCGCGGTGGCCTACAAGGATTTCGCCGAGCGGCATCCCACCAACGAGGCCGCGCCGCGGGCGATCCACCGCGAAGGCGCGTCGCACGACGAACAGCGCCTCGCCCTCGACCGCGATCAGGAAGAGACGCTCGCCGCGGAACAAACGCTCGCGCGGGTGGTGACGCAGTACCCCGACTACGCCGACATCGCCGATGCGCGGGCGCGGCTGCTGAAGGTGCGCGAGGATCTGGCGGGGCGCGAGCGCTACATCGCGAGGTTCTACTGGCGCGAGAAGGAGTACTACGCCTCGGTCATGCGCTGGCAGCGGATCGTGCGCGATTTCTCCGACACGAAGTTCCTGCCCGAGGCGCTGTATTTCTCGGCGTTGTGCTACCGAAAGCTCGAGGAGCCCGAGCAGGCCGAACGGCACGAAAAAATGCTCGCGGCCAAGTTCCCCGATCACAAGCTCTCGCAAAAACTCGCGGGCGAGGCCGCGCCCACGTCTGGCCCCGCGCCCGACTCGGTTTCGCCGTGACGCGCGCGCGCGCGGTCGTCCTCGTCGCATTCGCCGCGTTCGCCGCGGTCATCGCGACCGGGTGCGGCGCGCATCCCGAATTGCTGGTCGAAAAAACGCTCGAAGCCCGGCAAAAGGCGCTCGCGTCACTCGATGTCGAGGGCTACGTCGCGCTCTTCCATCCCCAGTACCGCTACAAGCCCGACTCCACGCAGACCATCCGGTCGCAAACCGAGCAGCGGTTCACCAAGTACCGGACGATTCAGCTCTACACCACCAATCGGCGCGTCACGTTCGAGCAGGACGGCGAGATCGCGAGCGTGGTGCAGGAATTCACGTTGCAGGCCGAAATGCTGGACGGCCAGATCGTGCGCCACGCCGACACCGAATACTTCAAGCTCAAGCGCCACCGCCGCTGGGGCCTCTTCACCGAGTATCTGTTCTACGAGGGCCTGAGCGTGTGACGTGGCGGCCGGAGCGAAAGTCGCGCGGGCAAACACCATGGACACCCTGACTCCACTGGAGCGAAGTGAAAGAATGTCGCGGGTCAAATCCCGCGACACCAAACCGGAAAAAGCCGTTAGGAGTCTCCTCCATTCGCTGGGTTACCGTTATCGGCTCCAGGGAAAGGACCTGCCGGGTCGTCCCGATCTCCTGTTCCGTTCACGGCGAAAGGTCGTTTTCGTACACGGATGTTTCTGGCACCGCCACAGGGGATGCGCACTGGCCCGCCTGCCGAAAAGCCGCTTGAATTTCTGGTTGCCCAAGCTCGAGTCGAATGCAATGCGAGACCGGACTGCGCAGTCGCGCCTGAGAAAGATGGGGTGGAATTATTTGGTCGTCTGGGAGTGCCAAATAGGGGATCGAGAGAAACTCTCGAAGCGGCTGATTGAGTTCCTCTCTTAAGCTGGCTCCCCATCCGACGCACGATTCACCCCGAGAAAACTCTGCAGACGTCGTTGAGCGTCCGTCTCGGACCTTGTTCTACGTAGACCGCGAGCCCAAGGCCGCCCCGGGTGAAGTGCGTCCCACCACGAAATTTCGCCCTCGCCACGTCTAATGCCCGGTGTATGGTTGCCAAACCCGTCGATGCATTGATTCCAGACTGGCCTGAAGTGTTCGATGAGAAACCTCTCGGCCATCGTGATCCACAGAGGTGTCACGACCAGAAACCGACATCGGAAATGTGCGATGTCCAGGTTCTCCGCCGCGTTGATCGACGCTACGTGCTCCCCGATTCGCTTGAACAGCGCTTTTCCGTCGAAGTTCTTCGAATTGCCCTTGCGTGATCCCGCCGGAACGGCTTTCCCCGCGTAGATGGGAGTGCTTGCATCCGCGGATCGCAGTGTACGATACGGCCCGAAATCTCCGTCGTAGAACAGAGCGTATACGCCTGATCCGACAAAGGGCTCCATGAGCGGAAGGTCGAATGGGCCCCGAGTCAGGAGTTCCCGAACCAGGGTCCACGTCAGGTTCTCGTAGTCGAGGGGGTTATATTCCCGAAAGTCTCTCGCCTCAGGCACGGGATCCCTCCAGATTCCGCGCGACGCCCGCCGCCACGACGCGCGCAAGCTCAACGGGAACAGCGTTCCCGAGTTGCCGCATCGACTCGGACCAAGCCCCGACGAATTCCCACTCGTCGGGAAAAGTCTGAATGCGTGCCGCTTCTCGTACCGAGAAATAGCGCAAGTCCCCATTCGGGAACGCGATCATGTTCTCGCCTCCCGGGACTCCATGAACACCCGCCTTCAGAGTCTTTGCTGGCAGATCGAGCGGGCTTCCTGTGTGACCCTGATAAACGCGTGCTCCCGGCTGAAACACGTGGTTCGGGATGCACATCGCCGCGCGTGGACTGCGAGGATCTGGAAGACCGACAAGGCCGTCCCTTACTGTCCGCCACGGCTCCCGACCCGCAGGCAATCGTATGCTGGTTTCCCGTGGAGCACACCCGAATTCCTCGGGCGGCGAAACGGCGTGACGCTCCCAATACTCCCCCGTGACGTATTGCGTATAGGCAAGTGCGTCATCGGAGTGGGAAGCTTCCGGGAAGCACCATTCGATGCCGGTGTCACCCCTGAATCCAACGATAAAAATGCGTTCGCGCTTCTGAGGAACGCCGTGATCCGCCGCGTTCAGAACTCGAAACACGAGATTGTATCGAGGCTCAAACGGCTTTCCCGAGGTCTGGGCTTTTTCCAATCGAGCTAGATGGTCGACAGGGGTCTCGTTCTGCCTTCGAGCCAAGGTGGGCAGCGACAGTTGCAACAATGCATATTGGAAATAGGTGGCGAACGACTTGCGAAGTAGCCCGCGAACGTTCTCTAGGATGAAGGCGCGCGGCCGCAGCACGCGCACGGCCCGAATGAACTCGGGGATCATGTCGCGTTGATCCTCGGGCCCGCGGTGCCTTCCGCCTATGCTGAAAGGCTGGCAAGGAGGACCACCGGCCACCACATCGACGTCGCCGAACTTCTCGAACGACACGTCCTGAATCGGTGACGCGACGACATTCCAATCGCCGACGCCTTTGATGGTCCCGCGCTCAGCGTTTCGCTCGATGGTCCGGCAAGCATCGCGATTGTAGTCGATTAAGGCGACGTGTCGAAACCCCGCGAAGTGCAGACCCAACGCCAATCCGCCAGCACCGGTGAAGAGTTCGAGCGATCGAAGGCCGGGGGTTCTCGAGACTTTGGTTTTCGTGCGTTCGGCCATTGCATCCACCGCGAGTTACTCGTATGTCCCCCTTTTACGTAATTCCCACGCCGCTATCAATCCGACGAAGCTCGAAATCGCGTTTGAGAAAGGGTAAGGCGAAATTCGGGGAGCCGGTGCGTGTGACGTGGTGGCCTGAGCGTGTGACGATCGCGCCGACGCGACGCGCATCCTTGACGCATGGGCGGGCGCGCCGCTAGCATGAGCGAGCCTTCAATTCCGAACCGTCGGCGCGGACTTTGGATCGCGCCGCGAGCATACGGGTGTGGCTTCGATGGGTAAGGTCATCGCGATCGCATCGCAAAAGGGCGGCGTCGGCAAGACGACGACGACGATCAACATCGCCGCGTCGCTGGCGACGATGCGCCAGCGCACGCTCGTCATCGACCTGGACGAACAGAACGCGGTGGGCTTCGGCCTCGGTCTGTCCCGCGCGCAGATGATGAGCGGCATCTACGATGTCTTCATGGGCCGGGCGCGGCTGCGCGACATCATCCATCCAACGTCCGTCCCCACGCTCAAGGTCATCCCCTACGGCAAGGGCACGCTGACCGACGAGTTCGAAAAGTTCGTGCGCCAGAAGGGCAGCGCGCCGCTGCTGAAGAAGTACATCGCCGCCGTGCGCAACAGTTGCGATTTCATCCTGATCGACTGCCCGCCGGGCATGGGCGACCTGACGATCTACGCCCTGTCGGCCGCGGATTCGGTGCTCGTGCCGATGCAGCCCGAGCCGCTTTCGCTCAAGACCCTGACGCAGATCCTCAAGATCATCCGCAAGGTGCGCCGCAGCGTGAACCCCGATCTCATCATCGAGGGCTTGCTGCTCACGATGTACGACGAGAACTACCGTATCAGCCGCGAAGTCGCGCGTCAGGTGTGGGCGAGCTTCCCCGAGGAGGTCGTGTTCCGCAACGTCATCCCGCGCAGCGAGGAGTTCTCCGCGTCGTTCGCCGTCGGCAAGCCCATCATCATGCAGGACCCCGACGCCGAAATCGCCCAGGCCTATCTGCGTCTTGCGAAAGAGATCATGAAAAAAGCGCAGGAAGAAGCCGCGGGCAAGAAGCCCACGCCGTCCGAGGGCGGAGCCGACGCGCTGTACTGAGCGAAGTCGCCGCGGGAACCCCGCCGGTTAATCCCGTCACTGTCCGACTGTCATCCTCAACGCTCTTCACTTGTCATCCCGACCGGCCTGTCATCCTGAGCGAAGCGAAGGATCTTGTCCCGACTCACGCTAGACCCTTCGCTTCGCTCAGGGTGACACGCATTCCGGGCAGACCCTTCGCTTCGCTCAGGGTGACACGCATTCCAGGCAGACCCTTCGCTTCGCTCAGGGTGACAGGTTGTGCGCAGTGACCGGGGTTTCGCTGCGACCGGGGTTTCGCGGCGACAGGTTGGGCAACCGAATTCTCGCTTCGGTCTCTCAACGCAAAAAAAGAAAAACCCCTTTCGGGGTTTTACGTTGATCTGCAGTCGATGGGGACGGGCGGGGAGGGCCCCCGCGCCGTCATGTCAGCGTGATGGTCTCTTCTCCGATCTCCTGCCGCCCTTGAAACAGCAGCCGGCCCTTGAACTTGCCGGTTTTGGGATCCTGTTCATGGATCGAAACCACCATGCCCTTGTGAAAAGGTCTCTCGTGATAGTCCAAAACGATCACCAGGTTCTTCTCGTCGAGACTGCCCCGCAGCAGGGCGGTGCCGCGGTAGGTGATCGTGTCGAAAGTGACCGTGTAGGAGGCGCGGCGCGTGTGGCGATCGCTGCTGATCAGGATCGTTCCGGTGCCGTAATAAACGCGACCGTCCGGCGTTGTCCCCTGAATGTTGAAAGGGAACGTGGTGAATTGCGCGAAGCTTTCCACCGGCGACGGGGCCAGTCGCAGATCGGTACGGCGCGCGGCCGCGGGCGATGCCGCTGCCGCCGCGCGCTCCGTCCCGGCGCTTCCGACGCGTTCACGGTCATCCGCGGCCAAAGAACTGGTGATGGCCGGCTTCTTGGCCGCGGGACTGACAGGAGCCGGCGAAAGAGGTGACGCCTTGGATTCGTCTTTTTTCGGCGCCGCCTTTTTGGCAGGCGCCTTCTTTGCCGGGGCCTTTTTGGCAGCCGGTTTGGCGGCGGCCTTCTTGGCGGCCGGCTTCTTCGCCGCCGGCTTCTTGGCCGCGGGCTTCTTCGCGGCGGGCTTCTTGGCCGCGGGCTTCTTCGCCGCGACTTTCTTGGCGGCCGGCTTCTTCACAGCGGCCTTCTTGGCGGCCGGCTTCTTCGCAGCGGCCTTCTTCGGAGCAGCTTTCTTCACCTCAGCCATTTCGAACCTCCTTGCAGGGATCAGGGTTGAACGCGCAGACTGCCTGGAGCGGGGGTCGAACCCGCACAACCTTTCGGTTACGGGATTTTAAGTCCCGCGCGTCTGCCAATTCCGCCATCCAGGCGCGGACGGTTTCCAATGCCGCCCACGCCCAACCTTGGACTCGCTCACTGACAACGACCCGACTTCGTGTTCGCCGACGCATGCGCGACGCGTCGCGTTCCTATGCCGTGTCGCTGATTTCGATGTCCTCGTTCGCGGCGCTTCCGATGACGCCGCTCGGTTGAGTTCCCGGTACCGCCTGTCTGTATCCGTCGATTCGCTCCGTCGCGCTTCGCGCGACACGTCCGCGAATGTCGTCCCGAGATTTCGACCGCGTCGCGATGGGGGACATCGATGCGCGCGTCGTGGCGGGTGGCGTGAAACGGCGATGCGTTTTCGGCTCGCCCCCGTGAAATTCAGGTCGATGCAATCTGGTGTTCAGCCGACCGTGCAGGTTCTGGCTACGCATCCGATTCAGGGCATCTCCTTATCGACGCACCCTACAACCTACTACATCTTGTGTCAAATGTTTTTTTTCGGTCGAGCCCTAGTTTGTCCTTTTTTTTCGCCCGGATAGCCTCCGAGCCCGCTCGCCGCCCGAAAATCGCTCGCGTGAAAGACGCGCGTGTCATGACGGAACCCACGTCATGACGGATGCGCCGTCATGACATTCGCGGCGCGAATCGTCATGGTACGTTTGCGCGCGGCGCGCGTTCCTTGACGCTCCGATGCGCCCCGATATAATCGCGGCGCTTCAGTGACAGGCCCGTCAATTGGGCGTGCCGTGAATTTTCGGAGAACATCGTCATGGCCATCGGCAAGCGACAATGGACGCGCACTCACATGTGCGGAGCGCTGCGCGCGCAGCACGCGGACGCGGATGTCGTACTCTTCGGATGGGTCGCGCGTCGGCGCGATCTCGGTCAGATCATCTTCGTCGATCTGCGCGACCGCGAGGGCATCGTGCAGGTCGTCATCGATCCCGCTTCGGTCGGCGACGAGCTGATGGAACAGGCGAAGACCCTGCGCGGCGAGTTCGTCGTCTCCATCCGCGGGCGCGTGCGCACCCGCCCCGAAGGCACGCGCAACGACGGCATCGAGACCGGCGACGTCGAAGTCTCCGCGACCGATTTCGAAATCCTCAACGAGGCCGCCGTGCCGCCCTTCGTGATCGTCGACGACGTGGACGCGAGCGAGGACCTGCGTCTGCGTTATCGCTATCTCGACCTGCGACGCACGCGGTTGCAGCGAATGCTGATGCTGCGCCACCAGGTGGCTCGCCTCGCGCGAAACCATCTGTCCGACGCGGGATTCCTCGAGATTGAGACGCCCGTATTGACCAAGAGCACCCCCGAAGGCGCGCGCGATTACCTCGTTCCCTCGCGGGTGAGCCCCGGGTCGTTCTACGCCCTGCCGCAGAGCCCTCAGCTCTTCAAGCAGCTCCTCATGGTCGCGGGCTACGACCGCTACTTCCAGATCGTGAAGTGCTTCCGCGACGAGGACCTGCGCGCCGACCGGCAGCCCGAGTTCACGCAGATCGACATCGAGACAAGCTTTCTGTCGCGCGACGACCTGTTCGTCCACATCGAAGGGATGATGGCGGCGATCTTCCGCGAGGTGAAGGGCGTGGAGCTGCCGTTGCCCTTCGAACGCATGTCCTACCGCGAGGCGATGGACCGATTCGGATCGGATAAACCCGACCGGCGCTTCGGGCTGGAACTCCGCGACCTGACGGCGGACTTCGCGAATTCCGAGTTCCGCGTGTTCCGCGGCGTCCTCGACGCGGGCGGCACGATCCGCGGCATCTGCGCCCCGGTGGGGTCGTACTCGCGCAAGCAGATGGACGATCTCGCCGCGCACGTGCAGGTCTTCGGCGCGCAGGGGCTCTTCTGGGGCAAGCTCGATGGCGGCGCGTGGACCGGCGGCTCCTCGAAGTTCCTCTCCGAGGCCGAGGGCCGCGCCATGATCGAGACCTTGGGCGCCAAGGACGGCGACGCGTTCCTGATCGTCGCCGGCAAGCCCAAGGTCGCCTTCGACGCCCTCGGCGCGCTGCGGCTGAAACTCGGCCGTGACCTGAACCTGATCGACGACGCGAAAAACGACCTGTTCTGGGTGGTCGACTTCCCGCTGCTCGAGTGGAGCGAGGAGGACGGCCGCTTCTACGCGATGCACCATCCCTTCACCAGCCCACGCGACGAGGACATCGCGCTGATGGAGACGGACCCCGGCAAGGTGCTCGCGAACGCTTACGACCTCGTGTGGAACGGTTGTGAGTTGGGCGGCGGATCGATCCGAATCCACCGCCGCGATGTGCAGGCGCTCATGTTCAAGACGCTCGGCATTGGCGAAGAGGAGGCGCGCGAGAAGTTCGGCTTCCTGCTCGACGCCCTCGCCTTCGGCACGCCGCCCCACGGCGGCCTCGCGTTCGGCTTCGACCGGCTCATCATGCTGCTCGCGGGCACGACGAACATCCGCGATGTCATTGCGTTTCCCAAGACCGCGCGCGCGTCGTGCCTCATGACGGCCTCGCCGTCGGTCGTGCCCAACAGCGCCCTCGAGGACCTGGGCATCCGCGTCCTGCGAACCACCTGAGGAGTCGACGATGGCGCCCCATGTTTATATCCGCGACATCGCCGCCCATCTGGGCGAGGAGATCGAGCTGCGCGGCTGGCTCTACAACAAGCGCTCCAGCGGCAAGCTCCACTTCCTGCAGGTGCGCGACGGCACGCAGACGATCCAGTGCGTGATGTTCAAGGGCAACTTCGACGAGGAGACCTTCCTCGCCGCCGATCGCCTGCCGCAGGAATCGTCGCTCGTCGTCACCGGCAAGGTGAAAGAAGACACGCGCTCGCAGCTCGGCTTCGAGCTCGATGTCACCGGCTTTCGCGTTGTGCACGCCTGCGCCGAGGAATACCCGATCTCCAAGAAGGAGCACGGCGTCGACTTCCTGATGAACAACCGCCACTTGTGGCTGCGTTCGAAGCGCCAGCACGCGATCGTGCGCATCCGCCACCAGATCATCAAGGCGGTGCGCGACTATTTCGACGACAACGGCTTCACGCTGGTGGACGCGCCGATCCTGACCAACAACGCCTGCGAGGGCACGACGACGCTGTTCGCCACCGACTACTTCGGCGAGCCGGCGTATCTGTCGCAGTCGGGGCAGCTCTACAACGAGCCGACCTGCCAAGCCTTCGGCAAGGTCTATTGCTTCGGACCGACGTTCCGCGCCGAAAAGAGCAAGACGCGCCGTCACCTGACCGAATTCTGGATGGTCGAGCCCGAGGTCGCCTACATGGACCTCGACGGCGACATGGACCTCGCCGAGGACTTCCTCGTCTTCGTTGTCGGGCGCGTACTGGAGCGGTGCGAGGCGGATCTGGCCGCGGTCGAGCGCGATCTCGAACCCCTGCGCCGGGTGCAAAAGCCCTTTCCGCGCATCAGCTATGACGAAGCCGCTGAAATCATCCTACGCTCGCAAGCCGAATACGAGGTGCCCTTTTCTATCGGCGACGATCTGGGCGCCGAACACGAGACCGTGCTGTCGAAGAACTTCGACCGCCCCGTGATGGTCCACCGCTACCCGACGGCCGTTAAAGCGTTCTACATGAAAAACGACCCCGCGCGGCTCGAGCGCGCGCTGTGCGTGGACGTGATCGCGCCCGAGGGCTACGGCGAGATCGTCGGCGGCGGCCAGCGCGAGGACGACTACGACACGCTCGTCGCCAAGATCGACGCGCACGGCCTGCCGCGCGAGGCGTTTGCGTGGTACCTCGACGTGCGCAAGTTCGGATCGATCCCCCACGCGGGATTCGGGCTCGGCATCGAACGCACCGTGTCGTGGATTTGCGGACTTCATCACGTGCGCGAGACGATTCCGTTCCCGCGCCTGATGGGGCGTCTGTCGCCCTGATCGGAAGGGCACGATGGCCCAAACGGACATCGATGCGGGCGGGGCCGCACCCGAACCGCCGCGAAAGCGTCGAAATCGACTCCTTTATATATGTGTATTGATTCTGCTGCTCGGCGCGACCGCCCGGGTTTGCACGCGCCCGATGCGCGGGCCGCTGCGCGGGCCGGAATACGCGCACAAACTCGTCTTCGCGCCGACCCCTTACACGCACGACCTGCCCGGTCGACTGGACGTATACGCGACCAACTGGGAGATCCCCGGCGCGCGCGTCGAGAACAAGCCGCCCTATCGCAGCGTGATTCTCGATCGCGAACGCAACCTGATCGTCTACACGCCGGACGCGATCGACGTCGCCAAGGCCGACGCGCCGCTCATCCTGCTCTTTCACGGCTATCTCGACACGCCGGTCCATATGCTCGCGACCACGCTCAAGCCCCTCGCCGATGCGATGGCGGCGGGCGTGTTCCCGCCCTCGGTGATCGCGATTCCCGACGTGTCGATCGGAGGCACGGGCGCGGATGATCCCGTGACGCCGCTCGATGAGCGTCTCGGCCACTGGGGCGTCGACTCGAACCTCGGCCGGTTTTCCGACGATCTTCTCGGCGGCGTGATTCCCTTTGTGCGCGAGCACTACCCCGTGCGCACCGACGCCGGGGGCACGGTGCTCATGGGCTACTCGGTCGGCGGCTATATCGCGGTGTCTCTCGCGCTTCGGCAGCCCCGGCTGGCGTACACCGTCGTCGCCATCTCGCCGGCGCTCGACACGCGCTACGCCATCGACGGCGATCGGCTCGCGCCGTACGACGAGGCCCATTACCGGCCGATCGAAGACGACCGCCCCGATCGCGTGATCCTGCGCGCGGGGCGCATCGGGCGCTTCACGGACCGCTGGGCGTTCTGGCCGGTCTTCGACAGCGACAAATCCCCGGGGCCGGTGTGGAACGAGGACCGGCCGGTGTGGGAGCGCCTGCGCGAAACGAATCCGCCCGACCTGCTCTCGCCGGGCGGGCTCGATCTGTCCGGGCGCGCGTTCTACATCGTCGCCGGCGACAAGGACGTCTACTTCTTCCAGCACCACATCCCGCGCTTCGCCGCCCGCGCGCGGCAGCTCGGCGCGACGGTCGAGCCCGCGGACCCGGTTCGCGCCGGCGCGCACTCGCTGATGTTCGTCTCGCGTCAGATCCCGGACGCCGCGAAGTTCCTCGGCGCGCAACTCGCTCCGAAACGCTGACGCCCGCACAGGGTTCGAAACTCAAACCGCGCACGACGTTCGCACGTCCCGTATTCGGCAGCCGATCATCGTCGCGTGTTTATAACCGTATAACCGTTTATACGGGTATATCCGCACGAACAGTACTTGAGCCGCATGGTGGTAAAGCGGGGATGCAGAGGCGCGCGTGGCTTTCGTTTGACGTCCGGCGTCTGCCGCATCGTCATGCCTCGCCGACGGACTCTCGGTACTCGGCGAAGAGGGATGGGCACAGCTCCTTCATGCGTTTCCGGATTTCGCGGCGTCGCGCGACCTCGGGCTCATCGCGAACGGAGAGAAGCAATCGGAAAAACTCCAACCCGGGCCGGCCTTCGGCGTCGAGATCGGGATCGCCGGGGAGTTTCTCTACGCCCCAGGGGTTTGGCCTGGGCAGTTCGAAGAAGCCCGCGACGACGCCGACGGGCGCGATCCAGTCCCGCCAGTCACCGACAATGTCGTCCGGCATTTGCTCGCGACGCGCGAGACGGATGATGTCTACGTTCGCGATGCGCGCAGTATCCACATCTGTGGGATCTGTCAGGAATGCGGCCAGATAACACGCTCCCGCCCGCTCGCCGTCCCCGCCGAGATGAATCGCGTCGCCCAGATGCGCCAGAATTCGCACCCTGTCGGGGTCGGTGCGCGGCGTCGCATCAAGCGTCGCGCGAAGCGACTGCGCGGCCTGCTTCGCGTCGCCGCCGTCGAGCCAGTGAAGTCCGGCCGGCGTTCCGTCAATCCGGCATCCTTCTCCGAAGCGTACCTCGGCGTCGCGGGCCACGCGGCGATGCCAAGCCTTCTTCAGATCATTCCTCGCGACGTATTCGCCGAGCGCGAGCAGGGCACGAAAGTCGTCGGCGGTTTCCGAGCGCAGACGGGCAAGACGCTCGGCGAGCGCGGTCGCGGCGACGAGCCGGGCGCGCATGTCTTCATCGCGGGGATACGTTTCCAGATGGAGGGGTAGTTCCCGAACGGCGTCGTCGAGACGGAATTCGTCGAGCGCGTCCTCGGCGAGCCGGCGACGTTGCACCGCGCCCGAAAACAGATCGAGTTGTCCCTGCTCGCCGGCCGCCACGCGCTCCCCCGACATTCGGACGATCCTGAATCCGTGAGGAGTTGTTCGCACGACTGCGCGGCCGAGGCAACGGTCGCGCGCGAAATCCGGCGTCCTCCTCGAATCAATTCTCCAAACTGAACCGCACGGGCTGGAAGAACCAGACCTCGCTGCCGGTGTCGGGCGCGGCGTAGACCCAGCGGCGCACGGCGGCCATGGCGGCGTCGCCGAAGCCCATTTCGGGCGGGTCCTCGCTGATGACCTTCAACTCCCTGACGCGACCGTTCTCGTCGATCAACACGCGCAGCACCACGCGCCCTTCGCGGCCCGACTCGCGGGCCATCGGCGGATAGTTCGGCGCGTCACTGCTGCGCAGTCGCGGCGGCGACGCCACCTTCACGGCGGGCTTCTTCTCGGCCACCGGCGCGAGCGTCTTGACCTTCGCGGGATCGGTGAAGGTCTGTTCCTGCTCGGCCATGAGCGTGTTGCCCACGCGCACGGCGAAGCTCGAATCCTCGGCGACGGAATCCTTCGTCACGCCGAAGACCTCCTTCACCGGCTCCGCGGCCTTCGACGGCTCCTCCACCTTCGGCGCGGGCTCCGGCTCGGGGGCCTTGGGTTTCGGCTTCGGCTTCTCCGGCTCGGGCATCGGCGGGGGCGGGGGTGGGGGCGGGGGATCGAACGCGACGTGATACGAGACCGCCTTCGGTTTCGGCGGCGACATCTCGGAGAGCCCGGCGCTGACCCCGACGTGGAAGAGCACGGAAACGACGATCGTCGCGATCACGAATCGCGAACGACGCGGCGGATCGGGTTCAATGTACATGGCTCACCTCTTTGGCCGGCCCGCGATGACGGACCGGGCCGGTCATTCGTAGTGCCACGACAGGCCGAGGCCGATCTCGCGGCCCTTGAACGTGCGCTCGGTGATCTCGTCGCCCTGCGTCCTGCGGACTTCCAGATCGATCAGATTCTTCGCCTTCAGGCTGACCTTGAATCCCCACGGGATCTTCTGGGACGCCACGAAGTCGAGCTGGTGCACGGGCTCTTCCATGATGTCGGGGGCGTTGAACGCGCCGACCTCGACGATGCGCGGGCCGAAGACGTTGTAGAGCAGCGTGGCGCTCGTACCCCAGTCGAGCTGGTCGTAGCCGAGCGTGGCGTTCACCACCCAGGGCGACTGCCCTTGCAGCGCGCGTTCCTTTTCGGTGGAAAGCCCCGAGTCGTCGCCGAGTTCCACCTGCGACTGGATCCACGCGTAATTGCCCATGAGGTAGAGGTCGCGCAGTTCGGGCATGGCGAAGGCGAAGTCCTTGCGGAAGTCGATCTCGACGCCGTAGTTCGTCGCGCCGTCGGCGTTCTCGTACGTGACCGACTGCTGCGCGCTGGGCACGACGATCGACTCGATGGGCTTCTTGAAACTCTTGTGGAACAGGCCGAGCGACACGGCCTCGCCCGAGGCGAAATACCATTCCCAACGGATGTCGGAGTTGTCGATCAGCGTGCGTTCCAGATCGGGGTTGCCGAATAATTCGCGCCCGCCGGTGACATCATTGTATGTTGCAGGTGACATTTCGCGAAAATCCGGCCTGGATAGTGTGCGTCCATACGCTGCGCGCAGGATCATGTCGGGCCGGACCGACCACGCGACGTTGGCCGCGGGCAACACGTCGGTGGTGTCGAGATCGGCAACGACGGGCTCCTGGTCGGGGTTGAACAGCTCGAAGGTCTCGACCGCCTGCTTCGACTGCTCGTATCGCGCGCCGCCCACGATGCGGACCTCGTCCACAACGACGGGCAGATCCGCCATCGCGTACACCCCCAGGAGATCCTGGTCCGCCTCGTAGTTGTCCGTCTGGCGCGTGACTTCCTCGAACTGGAACCCGTCGCTGCCGATATTCGCGGAGGTGAAGATGTCCTCGAGATCCCGTCGAAGCACGTTCGGATCGCCCGACGCCGGGCCCTTGTGCTGGTACTTGAAGCGCCGCGTGCCCACGTCGCGCACGCGATCGACCAGCGTCGCGCCGGTCTTCACGCTCGCATCGAGCGCGTTCCACACGCGAAACGGGGCTTTCAGATCGACGCCGATGTCCTGCAACTCGTCGCCCAGGTCCGAAAAGATCCGCTGGTTTCCCTCGGGGCGGTCGGAGAGCAGCCACGTGGAACTTTGCGTGTCGAAGTCGTAGCGCGCCTCGCGGCGGTCGGGCTCGTCGCGCGTCGCCTTGGCGTAGTTGAAACGCCAGTCGAGCTCAACATCCCACAGCGGCCGGATGACGTGTTCGCCCGCGACCTGCTGATAGAACATCTGGCGCTCGATCCACGCGATGCGCGAAACCTCGATGTCGGTGGCGACGTCGCGGTTGCGCCCTTCGTACACGCGCGTTTCGTCGTCCGTGATCCGCAGCAGCATCGTTGTCGATTTGATCGTGTGGTCGGGCGTGATCTCGAGCCCGAGCCCGAGGATGCCGCCGAGGTTGACGCTGTGCTCGAGCGTCTCGAAATTGTACTGGTGTTGGAGTTCCAGTTCGTCGCCGGCGCCGACGATGTAGTAGCTCTTCTCGGTCTTCGCGAGATCCCGGCTGTTGTCGTACGAGACGCCGAGCATGCCGCCGAGCGGAATGCCGAAAGGGCGCACGCGGTGGCCGACGAAGACCGACGCGCCGGTGTCCATCGGCACGTCCTCGCGGCGCAGTTCCCATACGTTGGGCATGTCCTCGCCGAACTGTTCGAGCTCGTCGGCCGTGTAGCCCCGATCCGAAAAGCGGTCGCGTTCCAGCAGCGGCTGATCGGCCGAGGCGTCGTCGATGTTGCCGGGCAGTTGTCGGTCGCCGTCGTCGATACCGAGCCAGTCGGTGGAGCCGCCCTCGTACATCAGGCCGCGCTCGCCGGTTGTCCCCGCGTGCCAGTTGCCCGACACGCCGGCGTCCGCGACGAAGCCGTCGGGCAACCCGCGCGTTTCGAGCAGAACCGCGCCACCGCCGAACTCGCCGGGCAGGTCGGGCGAATACGTCTTTTGGATCATCACGCCGCGCAGCATGCCGGCGGGAAAGATGTCGAGCGGCACCACGCGGCGCTCGGGTTCGGGGCTCGGCAGGATCGATCCGTTCAGCATCGTCGCCGAATAACGCTCACCCATGCCGCGCACGTAAATGAACTGGTCGTCCACGAGGGTCAGGCCCGTGACGCGCTTGAGCGCCGAGGCCGTGCTCGAATCGCCCGACTTGGCGATCTGTTCCGAGCCGATGACGTCGGCCACCGCGTCGGCGTTCTTGCGTTCGTCGAGCATCGACGCCACGGAGCCTTCCTTGTGTTTTTCCGTGACGACATATTCGTCGGCGGCGAGGTCCGCGTCCGACGAAATCTCGATCGACACGCTCGCCGTCATTCCGGCCTCGACGGTGACCGATCGCGTCGCGCCGTTCGGAAAATCGGCGTGCGTGACGAGGAGCGTGTAGGAACCGGGAGGCAGTTCGATCGCAAACGCGCCTTCCTCGTCCGTGACCACCTGCGCCGCGCCGTCCTTCACCGCGATGCGCGCGCCGTCGACGGGAATGCCGTCGTCCTTGCGCACAAGGCGTCCCTCGACGCGGCCGTTGGCCGTTTGCGACCATGCCGTATCGGCGAGCACACAAAGCGCCGCGGCGACCGCCAGCACGCACCAGCCGATTCGACCGGCAAATTTCTTTTCACTCATCACTGCCGTGCGCTCCATGTCCTGTCCCCTTCGTTTTGCCACGCAACATCCCGCGTGCTGTCACATGCCGATTGCGAAAAGGCGCGGCGGGGGTTGCCCGCCGCGCCCGAATGTTCCGCTCACGAAGCGGGGTAAGCCGTCCAGCTCGTCCAGTCCTCGGTGCCCATGCCGCCGATGAAGTCCACGGCGTCGAAGAAGGAGTCCGAAGGCGCAACGCCCGCGCCGAGCGCCGGGCTCGAACCCGACGGAGTGAAGTCGGGGCTCGATGTGTTGAACGCGTCGGAGAGCATCGGATCGTCGGTCGTGTTGCCGTCGTTGAGGGTGTTCACGAAGTCCGCGACGGTGAAGTCGGGGTCCGCGGCCTCGGCGGGTTCCACGGCGACGGTGTCGCAGTGCAGGATCGAGTTGGCGAGCGTCAGCTCGCCCGACAGGTCGGCGCCGTCCGCCGCGACGTTGAAGGTCTCGTCGTGCTCGATCTGGATGCAGCCCTCGGCGAAGCCGTCGATGAGGATGTTCGAGAAGTTGCCGGCCGTACCCTCGCGGATCAGCATGCCGAGGTCGGAGAACTCGCCGCCGGGCACGCCGATGATCGTTACGTTGGAGATCGTCGGGTGCGAGCGCGGGGTGGCGGTGTTGTCCTCGCCGTTGTTGTCGCCCTCGAAGCCGTTGTCGCCGCCGTCCGCGTACTGCTGGAGCACCGCGAACTGCACCTTGCCCGTCCAGCCGTCGGTCCAGTCGATCATGTCATCGGCCACGCCCGTCACGATGATGTGCTTGGCGTTCACCGTGCCGCCGAAGAACTCGACGCCGTCGTCCTTGTTCATGTGAACGTGGACGTAATCGACCTCGGTGCCGCTGCCGACGCCCTGGAAGGCGATGCCGTTGAGCTCGTTGTCCGGGCTGATGATGTTGCCCGCGAATTCGACGCGCACGTACTTGAGCACGCCGCTGCTGTCGCCCGCGTCGGTGCCGCCGTACTTGCCCGTGCCGCCTTCGCCGATCGACTCGCAGAATTCCGTCGTGTCCTCGACGAGGCAGTTGTTGATCGGCGCGCGGCCGTTGATGATGATACCGCCCCAGTCGCCGCGGGCGCGCTCGCCGTCGACCTTCGACGACGAAAACACGATCGGGTCGTCCGCGGTCCCCTCGGCCATGATCTTCGAGCCGCGCGTGACGACGAGAAGGCCGTTCGTGGACGACTCGCCGTAGATGCGCGTGCCGGGTTCGATCGTCAGCACCGTTTCATTCGTGTCGTCGCCGATGAACACACCGCCCGAAAGCAGGTATTCGTTTTCGGCCTTCATCGTGTAGTCCTCGCCGATGACGCCGGTGAGGATGCACAGGTTGTTCTCGCACTCGACGCCTTCGACATCGTCATCGTCGTCGTCATCATCGTCGTCGTCACCGCCGCCGCCCGAATCGTCGTCATCGTCGTCGTCGCCGACGCATCCCGCCGCCGCGCCCATCGCCAGCAGCGCCATCACGAGCGCCCAGATTGTCCAAATGCCTCGATTCATCGTCCCTCGCCTCCGTCTTGGTGATTTCGTTCCTGTCCGGTTGCCGCCCCGCGTCCATTGCGGGTGAGCCTTTTCCGGTCGTGGTCAGCATTGAGCGGGGCGGAGTGGACTCGATCGAAATGGCATCATGATGACGAAACCGCAAATTCGATGTTCCATATCGAGAAATCGCGCAGCGAAACCACGGTTTTTGACGACGAAATCGTGAAAACGATGCGGCGATTACGTGAACTGGCGCTCTCCCGTCCCCGCTTCCCGACGCTGCCGTTCCAATTTGTAACGTTTCACTTTGTTTCACTGAGAAACACAATGAAACGTATCCGCGTTGGCGATTGAAACGCCAATTCGCTTATCTATATGGAATTTATCGACAATTTCGATCGGCACGGATCTTGAGATACCTCCCGTGTTGTTTTGCGGGGAGATTCAAAGATGATTCGGATTTTTGCCTTTCTCACCTTCTTCACATTGGCGGCGAACGTCGCCTCAGCGGAGTCCCTCACCCTCGACGACGCGCGCGCGAGGGCCGAAAGCGCCCACCCCGATCTGAAGGCCGCGCGGTACGAGCGCGATGCCGCGTTCTGGCAACTCACCGAGGCGGCGGGCCACTACCTGCCCACGGGACGCGTCGAAGAAATCTACCTGCGTTCCAACAATCCGGTGGCGGCGTTCGGAACGGATCTGAACCAGGGCACGTTTTCGTTGATGGACTTCCAGATGTCGGACCCCAACGAGCCCGACATCGCCGAGGACTACATCACGCGCCTGTCGGTCGAGCAGCCGATTTTCGCGGGCGGTCGCATCACCTCGGGCGTCGTGGGCGCGAACCAAATGAAAAAGGCCGCCGAGGCGGGCGTGGACCAGGTCGCGCAAAACGTGCGCTACGAGGTCGAGCGTTCGTATCTGGACGTGCTGCGCGCGACGCGTTTCGTGGATCTGACGAAGCAGGTGGTGAGCACAATGGAGCGCCACCGCCAGACGGCGGGCGACGCCTTCGCGGGCGGGCTCGTGCTCGAAAGCGAGGTGCTGCAGGCCGACGTGTATCTCGCCAAGGCCCGCGTTTCGCTGTTGGAGACCGAAAACAATCGCCGCCTCGCGCTGGCGAAGCTCAACTATCTGATGGGCGAGAATCAGGACGCCGTGTGGGACCTGGCCGAACCGCCATCGGACGCCTGCGAGTTTCCCGAAACCCCCGCGCTGATCGACGTTGCGTGGATCGACCGCGCGGATCTCGCCGCAATGGAGCACCGCGTTCGCGCGGCGAAAGCGGCGAAATTCGGCGCCGCCGGCGCGTTCCTGCCGCAAGTGGGCGTGCGCGGCGAATACGATTTTCACGACGAAGAGGATCTGTTCGGCGATCAGGCCGAGGACTGGACCGTGTACGTCGCGGCGAAGTGGGAACTCTTTTCGGGATTTCGCGACGCGTCGAGGACGGCGAAGGCCGCGGCCGATCAGAAAGTCGCCGAGACGCGGCTGCGGCAGATGCGGGAGGGCATCGCGCTCGAAACGCGCCGCTACGCGCTCGAACTCGAATCGGCGCGACGCAAGCTCGACACCGCCCGCACGGCGGTCACGCAGGCGACGCGGCATCTGGAGATCATGACCAACCGTTATGAGCAGGGTCTCGTGAAGATCGCCGAGGTGCTCGACGCGCAGACGGCGCAGACCGAGGCGCGCACCGGCGAGCTGAACCTGACGTACGACCTCGTCCTCGCGCGTCGCGCGCTGCTGCACGCGGTCGGCGCGACGGACTGCGACGCCCTGTCCTCGAAACCCTCAAACAACTGAATCCAACCGATTTTCTTTTCATGGAGACGACGATGATGAAGATCCGACGATATCTCCCCGCGATGCTCGGCGCGACGCTGTTGCTGGGGGCGACCGCCTGCTCCGGTTCGCACGACGGCGCGGCCCCCGCGCCCAAACCCACTGCCGAGGTTTCCGTGCGTACGCTGTCCACGCAGGACGGCGCGGCGACGTTTCAGTCGGTGGGTCGTGTGAAGAACGTGCGCGAGTCGGTGCTGACCAGCAAAGTGATGGGCACCGTGGTCGAGGTGCGCGTGAAGTCGGGCGACGCGGTGAAGAAGGGCGACCTGCTGATCCGCGTGGACGACCGCGACATGCAGGGCCAAGTGCAGCAGGCGGGCGGCGGGCTCGCGCAGGCCGAGGCGGCTCATGCGATCGCGAAAACCAACCTGGCGCGTTTTGAGGACCTGTTCGCCAAGGGCAGCGCGAGCCAGGCCGAACTCGACAAGGCGCGATACGAATTCGAATCGGCCGCGGGCGCGCTCAAGGCCGCGCGCGGTGCGGTCGCGACCGCGGGCAGCATGGCGGGAGAGGCGCGCGTCGCCGCACCCTTCGACGGCCGCGTGGTCGATACCCTGATCGAGCAGGGCGAGATGGTCGCCCCGGGCCGACCGCTCGTGAAGGTCGAGGGCGAGTCGAAGCTGGAGTTCGAGACGACCGTGGACGAGCGCGACGTGCGTGAACTGCGCGTCGGGCAGGCCGTCAGCGTGTCGCTCGACCTGTCGCGAGACGAGCAGCGCGAAGCCCGCGGCGAGATCAGCGAGATCGTGCCTGCTTCCGACACCGGCACGCACACCACGACGGTGCGCATCGCCCTCGCCGAAACCGAGGGGCTGCGCAGCGGCGCGTTCGGGCGCGTGAGCTTTCCCCGGGCGGCCGGCGGTCCCGTCGCCGTCGCCGTGCCCGCCGACCGCATCGTGCGTCGCGGGCAGCTCGCGGGCGTGTTCATCGTGGACGGCGCGGACACGGTGCGCCTGCGCCTCGTGCGCGAGGGCCGCGCGCGCGGCGGGGAGGTCGAGATTCTCTCCGGCCTCGCCGATGGCGACCGCCTCGTCGTGTCCGACATCGCATCGCTCATCGACGGCCAGCAGGCGAAGGTGCAGCCATGACGACCGCGAAGCACGAATCCGCATCGAACGCGGCCGCCGCCGAGGTGCTGCGTCACCGCTACGAGCGAAAGAAGCTCGGCATTTCGGGACGCATCGCCGCCGCGTTTCTCGACAGCAAGCTCACGCCGCTCATCGTGCTCTTCGCGCTGTTTCTCGGCGGCATGGCCGTCGTGATGACGCCGTCCGAGGAAGAGCCGCAGATCGTCGTGCCGATGGTCAACGTCTTCGTTCAGTATCCCGGCGCGAGCGCCCGCGAGGTGGAGCAGCTCGTCGCGACGCCGATGGAAAAGCTGCTGTGGGAGATCCCCGGCGTCGACCACATCTACACGATCTCGCAGCCCTCCGGCGCGATGGCCATCGTGCGCTTCAAGGTCGGCGAGCCCGAGGAACAGAGCCTCGTCAAGATCTACAACAAGATGCACGGCAACATGGACCGCATCCCCATCGGCGTGTCGCCGCCGCTCATCAAGCTGCGGGGCATCGACGACGTGCCGATCTTCGCGCTCACGTTGCACTCGCGCGAATACGACCACCACATGCTGCGCCGGGTCGCCGCCGAAGTCGCGACCGAGATGAAAAAGATCCCGGACATCAGCGAGACGTCGCTGATCGGCGGTGCGCGCCGCCAGGTGCGCATCGAGCTCGACCCCGCCCGTCTCGCGGGCGTCGGCGCGTCGCCCCTGTCAGTCTATCAGGCCGTCGCGCAGGCGAACGCCAATTTGCCCGCGGGCTCGTTTGACGAAAACAACCGCAATGTGCTGGTCGAGGTGGGCGACTGGTTCCGCGACGCCGACGAGCTCGGCCGCGTGGTGGTGTCCGTCTTCAACGGCCGTCCGGTTTATCTGTCCGACGTCGCGACGGTGAGCGACGGACCCGAGGAGGTCCGCGATTACGTGTTCCACCTCGACGGCGCGGGCACGGATCACGCGCACAAAACGCCGGCCGGCGATTTTGCCGAGGAGGCCGCAGTCACCATCGCCGTGGCGAAACGGCGCGGGGCGAACGCCACGTGGCTCGCCGAAAAACTGCGCGCCGTGGTGGACGAGCAGCGCGGACGCACCATCGTGTCGGGTATCGACGCGACCGTCACGCGCGACTACGGGCGTTCGGCGAAGGAGAAGTCCAACGAGCTGATCCGCCACATGCTCGAGGCCACCGTGGCCGTCGCGCTGCTGATGGCGCTGGCGCTCGGCCTGCGCGAGGCGGCCGTCGTCATCGTGGCGATTCCCGTCACCCTCGCGCTCACGCTCTTCACCAGCTACCTGTTCGGCTACACGCTCAATCGCATCACGCTTTTCGCGCTGATCTTTTCGATCGGCATCCTCGTCGACGACGCGATCGTCATCGTCGAAAACATCAACCGTCACCACAAGATGAACTGGGGACCGCTGAAGGTCATGGCGCCCTACGCGGTCGATGAAGTCGGCAACCCGACGATCCTCGCCACCATCGCCGTGATCTTCGCGCTGCTGCCCATGGCGTTCGTCTCCGGGATGATGGGGCCCTACATGAGCCCGATCCCGATCAACGCGTCGGCGGCGATGGCGTTCTCGCTCGCGGTCGCCTTCATCGTCACGCCGTGGACCGCAAAGGGGCTGATCCGGCTCACCGAACGCCTCGGCATGAAGGGGCGCGACCACGGCCACGACGGCGACGACCGCGTTACGCGCGTGTACCGCGCCATCATGACGCCGCTCGTGCGTTCGCCGAAGAGACGAAACGTGTTCCTGCTCGGCGTAGTCGCGGCACTGCTGGTTTCCGTCTCCCTGTTCGTGCCGCGCTGGGCCAAGGTCAAGATGCTGCCGCACGACAACAAGGCCGAGTTCCAGGTGATCGTCGATCTGCCGGAGGGCTCGACGCTCGAGGCGACCGCCGCCGCGACGCGGGAAATCGCCGCGCGCCTCGCGGCCGAGCCGGTCGTGCGCGACGTGCAGGTGCATGTCGGCACCGCCGCGCCGATCAACTTCAACGGCCTCGTGCGTCACTATTTCCTGCGCAGCGGAGCGCATCAGGGCGACGTGCAGGTGAATCTGATCGAAAAACACGCCCGCGACGAGAAGAGCCACGACATCGCCAAGCGCCTGCGCCCGGCGATCGTCGAGATCGCGAGCCGTCACGGCGCGGTGGCGTCGGTCGCCGAGGTCCCGCCCGGGCCGCCGGTGCTCTCGACGATCGTGGCCGAGATCTACGGCCCCGAGGCCGCCGGGCAGCTCGAACTCGCGAAAAACCTGAAGGACGTTTTTGCATCGACGCCGGGCGTGGTGGACGTGGACTGGTACGTCGAGGCCGATCAGCCCGAGGCGCGGTTGATCGTCGACAAGGACAAGGCGGCGCTCTCGGGGGTCTCCACCGAGCACATCACGAACACCCTTGGCCTCGCTCTCACCGGTCGCCCCGCGGGCCTGCTGCACACCGACCGCGAGCGCGAGCCCGTGAAACTCCAGGTCGTGATCCCGCGCGCGCTGCGCTCTTCCGCCCGCGACCTGACCTCGATCCGCGTGCATGGCGCGGACGGGCGTCTTGTGCCGATCGCCGAGCTCGTGCGCGAGGAGCTGTCCTCCGAGGACCGCTTCATCTACCACAAGGATCTGCGCCGCGTGGTGTATCTGAACGCCGAGGTCTCGGGCGCGGACGAAAGCCCCGTCTACGCGCTGCTCGACATGAAGGACCGCGTTGCGGCCATGGCCGCCCCGGGCGGTGGAACGGCGATGCAGCTCTGGTCCGGCATGCCCGCGTCGGAGACGACGTACAGCGTGAAGTGGGACGGTGAGTGGCAGGTGACCTACGAGGTCTTCCGCGACATGGGCATCGCGTTCGCGGTCGTCATGGTGCTCATGTACATCCTCGTCGTCGCGTGGTTCAAAAGCTTCTCCACGCCGCTCATCATCATGGCGCCGATTCCGCTGGCGCTCATCGGCATCGTCCCGGGTCACTGGCTGACCGGCAACTTCTTCACCGCCACCAGCATGATCGGCTTCATCGCGCTGGCGGGCATCGTGGTGCGCAACTCGATTCTGCTCGTCGATTTCGTCGAGCAGGAACGCGAGGCGGGCGCCACGCTCGCCGACGCCGTGCTTGCCGCGGGCGCGATCCGCTTCAAGGCCATCGTCCTCACCGCCATCGCCGCGGCCATCGGCGGCATCGTCATGTTCACCGATCCCATCTTCGGCGGGCTGGCGACCAGCCTCGTCTTCGGGGTCGGCGTCTCCACCGCGCTCACCCTCGTGGTGATTCCGCTTCTCTACTACGCCGTCGAATCGCGCCGCGAACGGCGCGCGGCGGCCCAGCCGAAGGAGGCATCCGCATGAAGATGTTCATGATCATCGCCGACGGTTCGCTGCGCGATCAGGTCGAGGTGTTTTTGGAAGACCACGGCGCGCGCGGCTACACCGAGGTTCCCATGGTGTTCGGCGAGGGCACGCACGGCAAACGGCTCGGGTCCCGCCTGCACCCGGGGGCCAGCACGCTCATCTTCACCGTGGTGCCCGCCGAACGGGCGGTCGCTCTGAAGACGCAGCTCGCCGACATGGCGGCACGCGTCAACGCGGCTGGCACGTCCATGCACGTCGCGGTCCTCGGCGTCGAGGAATTTCTTTAGCTCCATGCACCACTTTACAGGGAGTTTCATCATGACCGTGAACGACTACATCCGACTCATCGCGGGCGCCTTTGTGGTCGCCAGCGTGGCCCTCGGCGTCCTGTGGACACCGTGGGCGCTGGCCTTCACCGCCTTCGTCGGCGTGAACCTCTTGCAGAGCGCGTTCACCCGCGCGTGCCCCATGATCTCGCTGCTGCGTAAACTCGGCGTTCCCGAGACGTCGGCGCGCTGAAGGGCGGACGCGTTTGGCCGGCGGCGCGATCGGGTTTAAAGTGCCCCCGTTTTGCGGAGGGCGATTGCCCGTGGCCGACTTTGCGCTCGCGCCGTTCATCCGGTTCGTTCTCGATGACATCGAGGACGCGATCTTCGTCGTCGACGACGCGCAGAACCTCGTCTATTGCAATGCGTCGGCCCGGCACCTCACCGGCGCGTCGCTCGATGACGTGATCGGCCGCCACTGCAGCGCGGTCTTCGGCGGCGCGGGCGACGAGGCGTACTGCGTGTTCCAGGAACTGCGCGGGCGCGACGAGCCCCACCCCGGCAGCCACGCGGTGATCCGGCGAAGCGACGGGCTTCGCATCCCGGTCGAGATCCGCCTGACGCGCGTCCCCGCCGATGTCGCGGGCGCGCCGCTCATGATCGGTCGCATCCGCGACCTGTCGGTGCTCGACCGATTGCAGGCCGAGGCCGCCGGGCGCTGGCGGTTTTCCAACATAGTGTCGCGCTCGCCCGCGATGTTGCGCATCTTTGAGCTGGTGCGTGCCATCGCCGAGACCGACGTGAGCGTGCTGGTGACCGGCGAATCCGGCACGGGCAAGGAGCTCGTCGCGCGCGCGATCCACGATCTGTCGCCGCGCCGCGAGGGGCCGTTCCACGCGGTCAACTGCGGCGCGCTCGCGCCCGAGATCCTGGACAGCGAGATCTTCGGCCACGAAAAGGGCGCGTTCACCGGGGCCGTGCGCCAAAAACCCGGGCGGATCGAACTCGCGAACGGCGGCACGCTTTTTCTCGACGAGCTGGGCGATATGCCCGCGCCGCTGCAGGTCAAATTGCTGCGCGTGTTGCAGGAACGCACCTTCGAGCGCGTCGGTGGCACGCGCACGCTGGAGATGGATGCTCGGATCATCGCGGCGACCAACGTCGATCTGACGCGCGCCGTGAACGACGGCCGATTCCGTCAGGATCTGTATTTCCGGCTCGCGGTGGTGCCGATCCACCTGCCGCCGCTGCGCGAACGGCGCGAAGACATCGAGCTGCTGCTCGAGCATCACCTGCGCGTCGCCGCCGAGCGTTTTCATCGGTCGGAAAAGCGGTTTTCGGAAACCGCGCTGCGCGCACTCATCAATCATGACTGGCCGGGCAACGTGCGCGAGCTCATCAACGTGGTGGAGTACGCGCTGGCGGTCGCGCCGGGCGCGGTGATCGAACCGCGCGACCTGCCGCCGTCGTTTTTAAACTCCGACGACGCGGCCGCGCGAACGCTGCGCGCGATCGAAGACGCGGCAAAGCGCGCCGGGCGCGGCGAATCGGAATTGACGGACGTGACCGTGCCGCCGCGCGTGGAACGCGAGAAAATCGTCGCGGCTCTGGCGCGCCACCGGCGCCATCGCGACGCCGCGGCTGCGGAACTCGGGATCAGCCGCACGACGTTGTGGCGATGGATGAAGGAACTCGGCCTTCGCTGAGCCGGGATGGGAAACGGCGCCCCTTTGGGGGAGCGCCGCTTGATCGTTTCTCCAAATTCGATGGCGTCAGTCGCCGATGCCCGGTCCGCCCGAATTCACGGTGAAGACAAAATCGGCCGCGGCTTCGAACTCGGGCTCGTTCGCCGAGTCCGCATCGTCGTCATCCGTGTCGTCGTCGGACGCGTCATCGTCCGCATCGTCATCTGCGTCATCGTCGGCGTCATCATCCGCGTCGTCGTCGGCATCGTCGTCGGTATCATCGTCCGCGTCATCATCCGCGTCGTCATCCGCCGCGTCGTCATCCACGTCATCGCCGCCGTCGAAGGGCGGCAGCGTCGAGCCGTCGGCGAATTCGTAGACGCGCAGCCGGAAGTTGAGCAGCACGGGGACGGTTTCGACCTGCGGGACGTAGAACTTGAACGACCGCCGGTTCGCGTCCTGCACCCAGTCGATCGGCTCGAAGACGGTCTGCGTCGCGTCCTGATTGCGCAGTTCGAGGCGGACGTTGACCTTTCGGTCGGTGAACGTGGAGAGGTTGTTGATGCGGGCCACGGCCTCGACCATCGAGCCGACGGGGCCACGGTACTTGCTGAACTCGACCTCGCCGACCGAGTCGTCGACCTGGAAGTTGAACAGCCCGTCGCGCAGGACGAGAATCTTCACCATGACGGTCTTCTTGACGTCGTCCTCGTCCTTGTTGTCCTGGGCGCAGGCGGACGCGAGCGCTCCGACGATGACGAGCACCGCCGTCCACAACACCAATACCCTCGCGCGCGCGCGCATTTTCGGCCTCTTCTTCGTGGTCACCACGCGGGTTTCGTAACCCGAAGGGATTCGGACTGTCAAGCTCGCGACGCATTCACCGGGCGCCGTCGCCGGTTTTCACGCCGGGCGCTCCGTGGTATAGGGCCCCATCCGGCAGCGTATGTTATTTGGCCATGAGGATGTGATGAGATGAACTGGAAGACCGTTGCGACCAAAGCCGTTCTGGGTCTGGTGACGTTGTTTCTCGTGGCCGGCGTCGGCCTGTGGAGTTTCAACTACGTGACCCTGCAGATGCCGATCAACAAGGTGCTGGCCGAATCAGCCGAGACCCAGATCGGCGTCAAGGCGCACTTCATGCGCTACTACCGGTTCGACACCGTCGTCTTCAACATCACCAGCGCGGGCGGCGAACAGGTCGCCCAGCGGGCGCTGAAGCTCTTTTTCGAGTTCGCCGCCAAGGAGAAGGATCGAAACGTCCGCGCCGTGAACCTCGCGCTCAATGGCCGCGTGTTTCTCGTCGTGCCCGGCGAGACCTTCGCCAAACTCGGCGAGCAGTTCGGTTCGCAGCCGATGGTCGAGCTCGTGCGCATCCTGGGCACGACCTCGACCCTGCCGGGCGGGCGCCCCGTGGGCAGCGTGGACAAGCGCATCCTCAAACATTTCCTCGGCGGGCTGATGCCGCAGGGAAAGGCCGCGCCGCCGGCGGGTGCGGAGTCCGATCCCGCGTTCGACAACCCCAGCGCGCTCGAAGGCGTCACGGCACCGGCCGGCGAAGCCCCTGCTCCGGACGCGCCTGAAGGCGAGGCCGCGAACCCGTAACGCGGACTGCCCTTCGACTTTGACATCGCCCGGGGCCGCCGATAGCGTGGCCGCGTGCGGCGATTCCGAACCATGTTTGTGGCGATCTGCGTTGCGTTCGCGGCGTTGTCCGCGGGATGCTCCGACGAGCGCGATTCCGGCACCGTCGTCGTGGGACTCGAGGGCAGCCCGTCCACGCTCGATCCCCGATTCGCGATGGACGCCTACGCCACGCGAATCCTGCCCCTTCTCTTCGACGGGCTGGTCACCGTCACGCCGGACGGACGGGTCGGTCCCGGCCTGGCGGAGCGTTGGTCGATCGAAAGCGGCACGAGATACACGTTTCATCTGCGCGACGGCGTCGCCTTCGCCGACGGAACGCCGCTGACCGCTAGCAATGTCGCCGCGAACTTCCGTTTCATCCTCGACCCCGCCAACAAGTGTCCCGCAGCCTCGTCGCTCGACGCCGTGGAATCCGTCGACGCCCCCGACGAACGCACTCTTGTCATCACGCTCCGGCGTCCCTTCGCGCCGTTTCTCCTCAAGCTCACGCGCGGAATCGTCCCCGCCGCGTGCCTCGCCGACGCGGACTTCGGCGAGCGGCCGATCGGTTCGGGGCCGTACATGGTGACGCGCTTCGAGCGCGGCCGGGCCATCGAGCTCGCCGTGAATCCGCACCGGCCCGGACCGCCGCCCGCCATCGCGCGCATCCGCTTCGAGGTCATCGCCAACGAAACGACGCGCATGCTGAACATGAAGCGCGGCGACATCGACCTGCTGCAAAACAATGTCCCGCCCCACGCGGTGCGCTATTTCGAAGACATCCCCGGCGTGGCCGTCGAACGCACGCCCGGCATCAACTACAGCTATCTGGGATTCCACCTCGAAGACCCGCGCGCGATCACGAGCCGCGTGGAGGTGCGCCGGGCGATCGCGCATGCGATCGACCGCGAGGCGATCATCGCGACGCTGCTGCTGGGTCAGGCGCGCGTGGCCGATTCGATGTTCGCGCCCGAATTGCCCGCGCACGCCGACGTGACGCGTTACACGCACGATTCGGCGCGTGCGAAGGCGCTGCTCGACGCGGCGGGTTTTCCCGATCCCGACGGCGACGGCCCCGCACCGCGATTTCGGTTGTCGTACAAGACGAGCACCGACCGGCTGCGCAACCGCATCGCCGACGCCATCGCGGCCCAGCTTGCCGAGGTGGGCATCGCGGTGGAGAAACGTCAGTTCGAGTGGGGCACGTTTTTCGCCGACATCCAGAAGGGGAATTTCCAGACGTTCAGCCTGACATGGGTGGGCGTGATCGATCCCGATCATCTGTTCTACGTCTTCCACTCGTCGTCGATGCCGCCCTCGGGGGCGAATCGCGGGCGCTATCGCAATGCCGAAGTGGACGCGCTGCTCGAACGCTCGCGCGCGGAGGCGGACGAATCCGCGCGGCTCGATCTCCTGCGTGTTGTACAACGTCGCGTGGCGGACGAAGCGGTATATGTGGGTCTGTGGTGGATGGACAACGTGATCGTGCGTCGCGAGCGGCTCGTCGGCTTCACGCCGTACCCCGGCGGCGAGTACACCTCGCTCGCGTCGGCGCGGCTCGCCGGGGAGACGCACCCGTGACCGACCGCCGGCGCATCGCCTGGATCGTCGCGCTCATCGCGTTCATCAATCTCGCCTACAAGGGCGTCGTCGATCTGTACGACGTGCGCGTCACGCGCGCCGACGCGCCACCCGCCGTGGCGAAAGCGCTCGCGGGCACGAAGATCGTCTTTCTGTCCGACATCCACGTGCGCGCGATCGGTCCGCGCGAGCGCTTCGTGCTGGACCTCATCGAGCGCGAATCGCCGGATTACGTGCTCATCGCTGGCGACCTGAAGCCCTACGAGGGTTCCGCCGAACCGTCGCTCGAATTCTTCCGCCGCATCCGCGCGCGGCGCGGCGCGTACGCGGTGCTGGGCGACGCGGAGTATCGGCTCGGTTCGCAAAACTGCGTGTATTGCCACGCGCCGGGAAGCTGGGCGATTCGCGACGATCTGCCTGTGCGCGTGCTGCGCGATCAAATGGCGACGCTCGCGGGGACGGACGGCGAGCCCGCGGTGGATCTCTGGGCGGGCGACGTGAAGCTGCGCCCCGCGCTCGATTGGGCGCGCAGGGGCGCGCGGCCCGTCATCGCCATGGCGCACCTTCCCGAGAGTTTTCCCGCCTACGCCAAGGCGGGCGCGGACCTGATGCTCGCGGGCGACACGCACGGCGGCCAGACTTGGCTTCCGCGCCCGCTTTACGCGCTCGTGCTCGGCCGCGAAAAGGCGCACTGGTTGCGCGGGCGCTACGCGCTGGACGATTCGGTGATGTGGGTGAACGCGGGCCTCGGTTGGACGGGCCTGCCGCTGCGTCTTGGCGTTAAGCCCGAAGTGGTGATCTTCAATTTTCGGGACGACGCGAATCGCTGAAGGGGCGGTCGACCCGACTCCCATTTTCGCGCAAAGGGCGATCTGTTAGGATTCCTCCATGACCGACCGGGAACGCGAAATTCTAACACAATTCAAGTCCTGTCTGGCGGAACGGGTTCCCTTGGCGCGGCTCATCCTCTTTGGATCCCGAGCGCGGGGAGACGCCCGCGAGGATTCGGACTTCGATGTTCTCGTCGTCGTCGACACGAACGTCGATGCCGCCGTCCGGCGCACCGTCAGCGACTGCGCGTGGGAAGTGGGGTTTGAGACGGAGTCGTGCATCGTTCCCGTTCCCCTATCGACAAGCGAGTGGGGCACGGGGCTGTTCCAGAAATCGCTGTTGGGACTGGCCGTAACACGGGAAGGCGTTGCCGCGTGAACGATCCCGACGTCGAAGTTCTGATTCGACATCGAATGGAGCAGGCCGACAACGCCATCAAGGAGGCGCGCGCGCTGCTTCAAACGGGTTTCGGCCAGCAGGGTGTCATCAACAGGGCGTACTACGCTATGTTCTATGCCGTCCTGGCGCTGTTGCAGGAGCGGAAGATCACGCCGCGCAAGCACAAGGGCGCCATCGAAGTTTTCCATCGGGAATTCGTGCGCACCGGCGAACTGCCGAAAGAACTGGCGAAGTCGTTGGCTCGGGCATTCGATCTTCGACAGGAGTCCGATTATCGGTTTCTGAGCCCCTTTTCCGAGAGCGAATTGACGGTCCTGATCTCAGAGGCCGAAACGTTCATCGAGTCTGTGCGGCGCGTCCTTAAGAGCAGTTCCGCGCCGACGACTTCGTGAATCGTGCGGGCCGTCCTCCTCACCCTCTTCCCCGAGTTCTTTGATTCGCCGCTTCGCGTCGGCGTGCTGGGTCGCGCGATTTCGCGCGGGCTCGTGTGCGTCGAATGCGTGAACCCGCGCGAATACGCGACGGATCGTCACCGCCGCGCCGACGACTACGGCTTC
This sequence comes from Deltaproteobacteria bacterium, assembly GCA_020845895.1. Lineage (NCBI taxonomy): Bacteria > Pseudomonadati > Myxococcota > Myxococcia > Deltaproteobacteria bacterium. The sequence continues at coordinate 112,107 of JADLEX010000023.1, forward strand.
GGCGGAGGGCACGGGATGGTGATGAAGCCCGAACCGCTGGCGGCGGCGATTTGGGACGTGCGCGCGCGGGCGCCCGGCGTGCGCGTCTTCGCCCTCACGCCCGGCGGCGAACCGTTCACGAGCGACACCGCGCGAGAGTTGGCCCACGCGGGGGCGTTCGCGCTCGTGTGCGGCCGCTACGACGGCATCGACCAGCGCGTGATCGACCATCACTGCGACGGCGAGATCTCGGCCGGCGACTTCGTGATGTCGGGCGGCGAAATCGCGGCGCTCGCCATCGTCGACGCCGCCGCGCGCTTCGTGCCGGGCGTGGTCGGCAAGGGCGAAAACGTGGAGACGGACAGTTTCAACAGCGGGCTCAAGTGGCCGGTCTACACACGGCCCGACAATTTCGACGGACTGCGCGTTCCGGAAGTGCTGCGAACCGGCGATGCCGCGGCGGTCGAGGGTTGGCGGCGCGATGCGGCGCTGGCGCGCACGATTCGTTTTCGCCCGACGCTCGTCGTCGCGGCGGGGGCGCACCGCATTGGACTCGAGTTCGCGGGGTGCGACGGGGTCGAGGCCGCGATGACCGCGTGGCCGCTCGTCGGACGCTTCGTGCGCGGCGCGATTTACGTGCATGCCGACGCGGATGAACGCTCGCGATTTCGCGTGTCGTGGGGCGATACGCCAAACGCATGGGTCTCGCCGAGCGAAACCGCCGCGACGGATCGATGGCGACGGCTCATCGGCCGGTTCGAGCGGATGCGGATCGGTTTCACCGATGACGAGTCCGCTCGGGCGCAGATCCGAGCCGCGCTGATCGAAGGGCTCGGCGTCGTGCTGCGCGTCGAGGGCGGCGCGGGCGCGGATGCCTTTGCGCGCATCGCTGCCGTGCTCGATCCGTCCTTCGATTGAGAAAAGGGCCGATCCCTTCGGACCGGCCCTTCGGATCCCATCAGTGCGAATGCGTTACGGGGCGATGCCCAACAGGTTGTCCCACATCACGTTTCCGCCGTAACCCTCGTCGCTCCAGTCGATGAGCTGAATTCCGTTGAAGGGTCCGTTGAACGGCACGGAGCCCGTTTGGAGTCCGACGCACAGGCTCTCGGCCTCGTCGACCCAAATGGAGTAGGTCTTGGCCGCATAGGTGTGGCGGACCTCCACGGTATGCCACTCGCTGACCGTGAGCGCGCCGCAATCGACCCACGTGCCGGGAGTGTAGTCGTACGCGCTGAGGTACCCGGCCTCGACGAGGAGCTGCGCACCCGGCGTCGCGCCGGTGAACGGGTTTTGCATTGTGCGGAAACCGAACTCGGTGTCCGTGTCGTCGTAGAAGACGTCGAAATACACGTTCAGGTCAGCCGGCGTGGATGCGAAGCCGTAACTGGCCAGCACATAGTCGGCGATCGTGATGGTCGTCCCGCCGTCCAGTTCGAGCGCTTTGCCCGCGCCGTCCGCGGCGGTGAGCGTCACGATGTTCGCCTCGCTCGTGCCATCCTGATCGACGATCGCCCACGGCGCGGCGAGCGGGCCTTCGGCGTAAGCGGTGAAGTCGATGTCGAACATGTCGGCGCCGCCATCGATCTCTCCGTGGAAGTTGTCGAAGGTCGCCACGCCGCCGTATGTGTCATCGCTCCAGTCGACCACCTGCAGGCCGTACGCGGGGTACTGCGTCGCGTTGGCCGGAACGTTGTCGCACGCCGTGGACGAGCCGTTGAGATTCACGTCGTAGGTGCCGGAGCTGTAGTTGTAGAGCACGGCCACGTTGTCCCAGTCCAGGGCCGTGAGCGTTCCGCATGTCACCATTGCGCTCGTCGTGAAGTTGAGCGCCTTGACCGTCGCGTTCTCGACCACGAGCTGCGTCTGCGGATAGGCGTAGCCGTAGTATTCGAGCACCGTGCGGAATCCGAAATCGACTCCGCTGTCGGCCACGCTCACGTCGAACGACACCCAGACGTCGTCGTCTTGCTCGTTGAAACCGTATTGCGCGACCAAAAAGTCGCCGCCCTCGGTGTCCACGTCGCCCGTTTGATAAACGACCTTGCCCGATCCGTCCGCGGCCACGAGGTCGCCCACGACCATCGTCGTGTCGCCCGACAGATCCAGACCCCACGGGAAGCCGAGGTTGCCGTTCGTGTAGTCCTCGAAGTCGATGTCGAAGATCGTCGTCGGGCCGGTGTCGTCATCGCCCGTGTCGTCGTCGGCGGTGTCGTCATCCGCCGTGTCGTCGTCGGTCGTGTCGTCGTCGGCGGTGTCGTCATCCGCCGTGTCGTCATCGGCCGTGTCGTCGTCGGTCGTGTCGTCGTCGGCGAGATCGTCGTCGTCGTCATCGCCGCCCAGACCCGAGTCGTCGTCCGCGGGAGCGCCCGAGTCGTCGTCATCGTCGCCCCCGCCGCCGCACGCGGTCCACGACGCAAAGACCAGCGCGCACAAAACCACCCACCATTTCTGACGCAAGGTTCTCATCGCGAGTCCTCCAAATGGAACGAATTCGTCCAAAGCCGCGTCGGTCCCGTTTGGGGGCCGAATTGGTTCCCAGTTCACCGCGTCTTTTTACCATGAATGTCGAATTTTCGCGCCGACTTTTTTTGGGTGATATTTCACGTCGAAAAAACAGGAGTTTCCCGTTATTCCTTTCCATTTCGTGCCGAAACACGGCGGGGAACGGCGAATCGTGACCGGGCAAACCTTGATCGACGAGCGTCGGGCGTGTTAGGTGCACCCACGAACACGGACGCACCGCGAAACCCAACAGCATGACGCCACCCCATACCATCGCCGAAGATCCTTTCCCCGACACGCCGCCGCCCGTTTCGGAAACACCGCTGTCCGGGCCGGCCCCGGCGGGCTCCGCGCCCCGGCGGGAGACCTGGGTCGAGTTCCTCGCGAGCAACCGTCTCGCGATCTACACCCTGTCGGGCCTCGGCATCGCCACGCTTATCGGCACGATCGTGCCGCAGCGCGGACCGGGGCTCACCGAGCAGCAATACGCCGATCTGATCGCGAAAGGCGGCGTCTTCGCCGTCGCCGACAAGCTGGGCCTGTACGAGGTTTTCCACTCGCCGTGGTTTCTCGCCCTTGTGCTGATTTTGTGCGTGAACCTCATCGTGTGCACGATCACGCGCATCGAGCACATCGTGAAGCCCGACTACACCAAGGGCATCGCGCTCGGCCCGAAACTCCTCTCGCGCTTCGGCAAGCAGTATCACGTCCCGAACGCCGCGCCCGACGATGCCGCCGTGCGGCGCCTGTTCCGGTTCCGCCGCCGCGCCGAGATCGACGGCGACCGCTACTACTATCGAGAAACCGGACGCATCAAGCGCTACTCGGTCGTCATCATTCACATCGCCATCCTCATCGTCTGCGGCGCGGCGATCGCGAGCAAAAACCTCATCATCGACGGCTCCATGATGATCCCCACCGGTGAGGAAGCCGACTTCGTCGCCCTGCGAAAGGCCGGAGGTTTCCGCCTGCCCTTCGCGGTGCGTTGCGACGATTTCGCGGTGGAGTTCTACGAGGGCATCGAGCGCCCCAAAACCTTCCGCTCGGTCCTGACGTTTCTTCCCGAGCAAGGCGAGCCGTGGACCACGCCGCTGCTCGTCAACGAGCCGGCCAAGTACGGCGGATTTCGATTCTATCAGGCGTCGTACGGCCCCGTCGGACCGCGCCCTAAGATCCGCGTCACGCGCCGCGCCGACGCCCAGGTGATCTGGGACCGCACGATGCTGCTGCAAAAACCCTACACCATGACCGACGGGTCGGGCGGCGTTTTCGGCGTCGTCTCCATGCTTCCCGACAAGGACGGCCAGGGCCCCGCCGCGATGATCCTCGAAGCGCACGCCGACGCGCCCGAGCAGGAGTTCTGGATCTACAAGCACCAACCCGAGATCGAGGCGGCGCGGGAATCGACACTCACCTACGAGTTCGTCGGCGCCGAGATGGGCGGCTATTACACCGGCATCATGGTGTCGCGAAACGACGCGTTCCCGGTGCTGCTCTTCGGCTGTTTCCTCGGCTTCCTCGGCGTGCTCATCAACTTCTTCCTGCCGCATCGACGCACGATCCTGCGCGTCGGGCCGGAGGGCGTGGTCATCGCCGGGTCCGATTCGCGCGGAATCCTGATGCTCGAGGAGCGCCTGGAGACCCTGCGCGACATGGTCAGCGCCGGCAAGCCCGACTGACGAACCGGGCGACGAGTCCCGTTCCCCTTGTCAACGCGGCCCCGATTTGGTTTGATCCACGCCGCCTTCCATGTGTGCCGTTCGCGGGGGAGCCGGGTATCGTGTCAAATTTCGCTCATCGATTCGCGCCGATTCTGATGGCGCTGACAGTTCTCATCGCGGCGTGCGAGCCCAAGGCCGCAATCAAGCCGCCGCCCGACAAGCCGGGCGATCCCACCCTCGCCACGGTGGGTTCCGTCTCGATCACCACGAACTACCTGAAGATCGCGTTCGCCAACCTGCCCGCCGACGCCCGCGAGGAGTTTCGATCCGACGAGGGCAAGCGCCGGTTTCTCGAAAAACAGATCGACCTGATCGCGTATTACAGCGAGGGCGTGCGGCGGAACTGGAAACAGAACGCCGACTTTCGCAACGCCATGAGCGTCGTTGAAAAAACGGCGCTCGTCTTCATGGCCAAGGAACGCGCCGCCGCGAAGCTGCCGCCCGTCAGCGACGAGGACGTTCGCGCCGCCCACGAGCGTTACGCGCAAAAAGCGCGCGCGGCGGGACGCGAGCCGAAGTCGTTCGAGGACGCCGCCGCCTCGATGCGCGCCGCGATCGAACGCCAGCGCTTTCGTCACGCGGGCCAAGACCGCGTGGTGGCGCTGATGAAGGATTACGGGGCCGCCGAGCACCGCACACTGCTCGACACGGATCCCAAGGACGCGGCGAAAAACGCGGAACTGCGTCAGGTCGTCGTCGCGTCGCGGGCGTTCGAACTCACGCTCGTCGAGTTCTACGCGTGGGTTGCGCGCCAGTCGCCGGCGTATCAGGAACAGGCGAAGACCAAAGAAGGTCGCAACTGGCTGCTCGACCGCTATCTCGAGGACGAGTTCCTTCACATCGACGCGCTCACGCAGCAGCTTCACAAGGACGACGAATACGCGACGCGCATGCTGGTCGCCGAGATCGGCATCCTCGGGCGCATGGCGCAGGAGCGCATCACCGAAAAGAACATCAAGGCGACGGGTGATGAAGCCCGCGCATACTTGGCCGCGAACCCCGACCGGTTCGCGGACAAGACCTGGGAGAAAGACGAGGAGGAGATCCGCCGTGCGGCGACCGACGCCAAGCGCACGCGGATCGTCAAGGAGTTCGCCGACGCGCTGCGCCGCGACCGCTACGTGGTCGCTTATCGCGAGGACGCCGTCGCGGCACTCGACCTCGCCGCCGTCACCGACGCGGGCATCGAGGCGATCATGCCCGAACGCCCCGGCGAATCCGCCGAAGCCCTCGACTTTTCCGATCTGATCGAGGACGCGCCGGCGGGGAACTGAGCGAATAGCGGCCCGGAGATTCGGCATGACACGCGACGATGTTCAGGAACTTCACTCCATCATGCCGATCGCCAATCTCCCCTCGACTCTCGAAAACGGGTTACTCTCCCATGCACGGGTCGAGCGGCTTCGCCATCTTTCGATCGCCATGCCGGACGTTCAGCGGCGAAGGGCGTTACGCTCCGTACCCGGAGGCCGCCCGCTCCACGAATACGTCAATCTATATTTTCACGCCCGAAATCCGATGATGTTCAGCCGCAAGGAGAGTCACACGTCTTTGTGCGTTCTACGGGTCATGCACACGGTCCTCGATCTGCCGGGCGTGGCGATCGCCGATCAGAATGCTTCGACGGACTTTGCGCGATTTCATCCAAGCCCCGAAGGACTCACGAGGCTGGATCGAAGCCTCGTCTTTGCCGAGTTCTGGACGGACCCCAACCCCATCGAACATCGCCGCCGCAAGGCCGCACGTTGCGCCGAGGTCTTGGTGCCGGACCGCGTCGATCCGTGCTATATTCAAGGCGCATACGTTTCCGGATTGCGGGCCGGCGCGGCGCTCGCCGAAATTGCGCCGTTGCTCGCCGTGGAGGAGTTGCCGGGGATGTTTTTCCAATGAATGGGGGCGCCATGGTCACGGTGCGAAAAGGCGACCTGTTCCGTTCGAGCGCGCAGACGATCGTCAACACGGTCAACTGCGTCGGAATCATGGGCAAGGGACTGGCGCTCGAATTCAAGATGCGCTTCCCCGATATGTTCGTCCACTACGCCGGGCTGTGTGCCCAGGGGCGCGTGCGTCTCGGCGAGCCTTACCTTTTCAAGGCGCTCGTCGGGCCCTGGATCCTGAACTTTCCGACCAAGGGCCACTGGCGGTCGGTGTCGCGACTCTCCGACATCGTCGCGGGGCTCGAGCATCTCGAAGAGCATTATCGGGAGTGGGGGATCACGTCACTCGCAGTCCCGGCGCTCGGTTCGGGAAATGGCGGACTCGAGTGGGCTGTCGTCGGACCGACCGTCTTTCGACACCTGAGTCGATTCGACATCCCGGTGGAACTCTACGCCCCACTGGATGTGCCCGACCACGAATCGACGTCGGAATTCCTGAGTAACGATTCCGACTCCGCGCTCCCCTTCGCCATGCCTTCGTCAGATCGGAAGATTCCGCCCGCGCTCATCGCGCTGGCCGAGATCGTTGCACGGATCGAGGCACAGCCGTTTCATTGGCCCGTCGGTCGGGTGGCGTTTCAGAAGATCGCGTACTTCGCGACCATGAAGGGTTTGCCGACCGGCCTCGAATTCCGGCGAGGCCGTTATGGGCCGTTTTGCGACTCGCTCAAGACGGTTACGACGCGGCTGGTGAATCACGGCCTGCTGGTCGAGCGCGAGCATGGGAAGATGATCGTCGTCGAAACCGGACCGGCTTTTCCGACGGCGCGTCGGCTCGCCGAAACGCTTCTCAAGTCGTGGTCGGCCCTGCTCGACGACGTCGCCGATCTGCTGCTCCGCATGAAAGGTCGCGAAGTCGAGATCGCGGCGACGGTTCATTTTGCGGCGCGCGAGGCCCGTTCGAACGGGGCGCAACCATCCGAGATGGATGTCCTGCACGCCGTGAAGGAATGGAAGGTTCGCAGAACCCCGCCGATTCCCGAATCCGCGTTTGTCGAGTCGATTCGCGGACTGAACGTCCTCGGGTGGGTGGATCTCGCATTCAGCCGCGAATTGCCCGTCGAATCCGAGGCCGCGTTCGCGGACTGATGCTTCGCGTCATTCCACAACCGATGCTTTGAGCGTCCCCCGATCGGGTACGAGGCCGAGGCCGTCGGCGCTGCGCACCGCGTCGGCGCAGGCTCGGGCGATCGCGGTCGCCGCGAGGTGACCGAGCAGGTTTTCGTTCGCGTCGGCATAGCCTGTGGCGAGCGCGAAGAGCACATCTCCATCAAACACGCAGTGCGCCGGCACGATGGCGCGGGCGAGCCCCGCGGACGCCATCCGCGCAACGCGATGCAGTGCCGCGCCGCCGAGCCGCGCGTTCACGGCGACGAGGGCGAGCGTTGTGTTCTCGATGGGCGACGGCACCGCCGCGCTCAGATCGAGGCCGAGCCGCGCGGGCAGATTCGCGAGGCGGTGAGGATCTTCGGGATCGCGCGCGCCGGCCAGCAATTCGCCCGTGTCTGCATCCACGATGTCGCCGAAGGCGTTGAGCGCGACGAGCGCGAAAGCCGCCGCGCCGTCCGACGATGCGGCCGTCGCCGCCCCGATACCGCCCTTCATCAGATGCGCGGGACCGAGCGCCTTGCCCACCGTCGCCCCCCGTCCCGCGCCGACGCTGCCGCGCGCAAAGTCTTCACCGTTCGATGCGAGCGCGTTTTCGCACGCCGCACGGGCGAGTTCGGGGCCGGGGTACGCCCCCGGTCGCCCAAGGCCGAGGTCGAAGAGCGCCGCCGTGGGCACCGTGGGCACCACCGAGGCGCGCACCGCGTTGCCGATGCCGCGCTCGGCGAGGAAGTCCATCACCCCTCCCGACGCGCCGAGTCCGAACGCGGAGCCGCCCGCGAAACAGACCGCGTGAGCGCGCCCGACGAGATGGTCGAGGCGTCCGGCGTCGCACTGTCTCGTGGTGGTCGCCGGACCGAGCGGCAGAAAAACAAAGGTCGCGCCGGCGGGGTCGTCCACGAGCGCCACGGTGACGCCGGTGACCGCCTCGTCGTCGTGAGCGTGGCCGATTTTCAGGCCGAAATCGCGCGGCAGCATGTGCGCACCCTATCGCCTTCGCGCGCCGATGCACAGCGGGGGATGGCGCCGCACCCGGTCGAATGTCCCGAGTGGCCGCCGGTCATCCCGACCGCGGCGGGATTTCGACCGGAACGTCGAAGGTGAACACGCTGCCACGCCCGACCTCGCTCTCGACGTGGAGCGCGCCGCCCATCAGCTTCGAGAACTCCATCGCGATCGACAGGCCGAGGCCAGACCCGCGAAAACGCTTCGTCGAAGACCGGTCGGATTGGTAGAAAGACTGAAAGATCTTTTCGCGATCCTCGGCGGGAATGCCGATGCCCGTGTCCTCGACGACGAAACGCAGGTTGCGTCGATTCCCGCCCGCGCGCACCGCCACGACGGCGAAGGCCACGTGGCCGCGGTCGGTGAATTTGACCGCGTTGTCGAGGAGATTGTTGAGGACCGTCTCGATCATGATGGGATCGCCGACGACCGAGGAGGGAAATCGCGGGGCGCGCTTGTAGCGGAACTCGAGCCCCTTGGCCTGTACGTGAATCTCGAAGCGCTGCGTCAGCGCGGCGAGGAGCAGATCCATGTCGAACGCCGTTTCCTTCGGGGCATTAGGGCTCGACTCGATCCGCGCGACCTCGATGAGGTTGTTCATCATCCGCAGCAGCACCTCGCTGTTGTTGTTGATCGTGGCGAGGTACTGGAGCCTTTTCTCGACCGGCATCTCCGACTCGATCGCCATCACGTTCGCGAGGCCCTTGATCGCATTGAGCGGCGTTCGCAGCTCGTGGCTCACGTTCGCGAGAAAATTCGTCCGCAGCGCGTCCGCCTCGCGCGCGGCTTCGAGCGCCTGCTCGGTTTCCCGGTGTTTGCGCCGCAGCTCCTCTTCCATCTCGATGTGCTCGGTGATGTCCCAGAAGATGCCGAGAATACCCTGCGCGCGCCCGTCGGGGTCGTAGAGCGGCATCTTGTGGCTCTGGATCGTGAGAACCCGCTCGCCGCTCGTGTAGTGCTCCGTAATCGCCTCGCCCCGACCCGCCTCCATCACGCGGGCGTCGTCGCGGCGGTATTTTGATGCGAGCTCGACCGGAAAGAAATCGAAGTCGGTCTTTCCTGCGAAGTCCTTCGGCGTCAGGCCGAAATCCGAAGCGAAGCTGGAATTGACCGTCACGTAGACCGAGTTGCGGTCTTTGTAGAACACTTTTTGAGGGATGCTTTCCAGCAGGTGCCGGTAGTGCGCCTCGCTCTTGCGCAGCGCGTCCTCGGCCGCCTTCTGCTCGGTGATGTCGCGCACGAGCGTCACGATGCGCCCGCCCAGCGCGTCCAGGTAGTTCGCCGTGACCTCGACGTCGATCCATTCGCCGGCGCGCGAACGGTGGCGCGTCTCGTAGCGAAGGTAACCCTTGCGACGCACGGCCTCGTACGCGAATCCGGGTCCTTCGTCCGTTGTCTCCTCGACATCCTTCACCGTCATGCGTAGAAGCTCGGGGAGCGTGTACCCGAGCAGCCGGCAATAGGCGTTGTTGACCTCGATGAAACGTCCCTGCGCGTCGGCCACGAAAAATCCGTCGCGCATCGCGTTGAGAATCGTGTGATATTCGAGTTCGACGCGCACCTTGTCCGACAGATCGCGCATGACGCACAGCGCCCACCACGCGTTCTCCACGCGCACCGTCGAGACCGAGAGTTCGAGCGGAAACTCCGTGCCGTCGCGGCGTCGCCCCGCGAGCACACGGAACTCGCCGCCTTCGAACGGGCGCTCCGCGCGGCTAAAGTCAAACAGCCCCCGCAGATACGCGTCGCGATAGCCTTCCGGCGTGAGCAGGTCGTAGAAGGTGCGTCCGTTGAGGTCCATCTGGTGCACGCCGAAGATGCGGCGCGTCGCGTCGTTGTAGTAATTGATGCGGCCGTGCTGATCGAGAATCACGATCGCGTCGTGCGACGAAGCCGAGATCGCCTGAAAGCACCGTGTCATGCGGTCGAGATCGAACTTGGTGCGCGCGAGTTCGCTGCGGTCGTCGATGACGAACAGCACGTCGCCCTCGCGCTCGCCCCCTTCGAGCGCCGTTCCGCGCCAGGTGGTCCATCGAGGGCGCGGCGCGCCGGCGTCGACCATCACCGTCGTGAACTCGCCGATCCAGTGACCGCGATGGGCGATGGATCGATACGCGGCATCGAGACCCGAGGCCGTGTCCCACGTGCTCAGAATCTCGTGTAGGGAGTGGCCGCGAAGGTCAGTGTCGGGCTCGTGACCGAATATGGCCGCGATCTGCGGGCCGTGATCGACGATGACCGCCTTGGCGTCCGCGACGATCCACGGCACGCGCATGCGGGTCAGATGGTCGATCATTCGGGCCGGCATCGGGAAATTCCGTGCGTTTTCGCGCTCGTGTGCCGGCATCATTCCCGCATCCGAGGGCTTTGACAATCGTTCGCCGGCGCCGATTTGACGCAAACATTCTTTTTGACCTGACGTGTATCGGACGGTTATAATTGGTCGCTGGTTTGTATCGGGGGATGAGGATGTCGACGCGTGGCGGGGCGTGGCGGGCTTTGGCGATCGTGGCGTTGGCGCTCGTACCGGCGCTCCTGGCGATCGGCGGCGCGGGTTGCTCGTCCTCGGGCGGGGACTCAGCGACTGACGACGGCGGCCGCGCGGGCGACGACGACACCGGCGATCCCTACGTCCCGCCGGCCGACGACGACGCCACCGACGATGACGACGACGCGGACGACGATACGGTGGACGACGACACCACCGATGACGACACGACGGACGACGACACCGGTGACGACGACAGCGTGGACCCCGACGGCCCGCAGATCACAATTGTCCAGCCCGCGCACAACGGCAACTTCGACACGCACGAGATCACCGTCGAAGCGACCGTCACGAACGCGAATCCCGGCACGATCCGCTGCTTCTACAACACCTCGGACATCACGAGCCTGCTGACGATCAATCAGGATCAGGATCGCGGATTCAACTTCATCATCACCGGCACGATCGACGGCGTTCCCGCCGGCACACACCGCTTCGCCGTCGAGGCGAGCAACGACGATGGTTTCAATCAGGCCGTCAGCATCTTCGATGTCGAGATTTCGGAGCCTTATCTCGAACTGACGCTCAACGGCTATCTGGTCGAGCCGGGCGACGACGTGACCGCCGACGTGACCGTGTACGACGAAAACGGCGCGCCGGTCTCCGCGTCGTACACCTATACCGTGCAGCCCGCGACGGGGTTCGTGCGTAACGGCGATGTCTTCACGTTCAACACGAAAGGCGACTACACCATCACCGCCACCGCGCAGGTCGACGGCAAGGCGTGGCTGTCGGACGAGGAAACGGTGGAGGTGAAGTATCTGACGCCGACGAGCGTGACGGTGATGCTCTCGGCGTCCACCACGCAGGCCGGCACACCGGTCGTCGCCAACGCCACGGTGTTCAACGCCGACAACGAGCCGCTCGACGGATTCGTCGTGGCGTACACCGTGACCCCCGGCGCGGGGGTGACGGTGACCAACAACGTCATCACCATGACGAAGACCGGCGACCACGACATCAAGGGGA
>JADLEX010000024.1 GCA_020845895.1 Deltaproteobacteria bacterium
GGGAGATCTCGCCCTGCGCCTGAAAGGGCGACCCCGCGAAGGCGGTGGAGCGAGAAGTCAGCCAAGGCCGTAGTAGTTCTGCAAGGGACGAAGGGCCGAACGGAGAGGAGAGCGAGACGACCGTGCGCCTCGAAGGAGCCATGCCTCAGATGTCCGGGCAACTGGAGCTCGCGTTGACGGCGAAGGGTGAATCCCGACGCGGGCGGCGTAGCGAGGAAGCTTCGACGGCGGCGCGTGGAGACGAGCGCTCGGGAGCGAGCGGAAGACCATCCGCTACTTCGACCGGCTGGGGCTTCCCCGGTTGGCCGCGTGACCTCAACTCGCCGAACCGCCGGATGCGGACCCGCTTGTCCGGTGGTGTGGCAGAGGAACTCCGAGGCTATTCCTCGGAGCCCCTATGCCGATTCGAAGCGCGCGTTGACCGTGCCTGCGCGCGAAACTAATCTGTTTGTTCGTCCCGCGCCGACGTGGAGGGTTTATGGACACCGCCGGGCTTCCGCGCGCCGTCAGACCGCTTCTGGTGCACATCAGCGCCGGTTTCCCGATCATCTACGTCGCGTCGTGGGAAGAAGAGCGCGTGTGCGAGCACCTGGGCATCGTCGCGACCGGGCACATGGAGCCGTCCCGCGCGCTCGTCACGTGGTCGTTCACCGAAGGATTCTCGGACCACATCGAGGGCCCCGAACGCGCGCTGCACGACCCGATGGCCGCGCTCGACCGCGTGTTGCGCGAAGAAGACCCGGTCGTGTGGGTGCTCAAGGATTACCACGTCTACATCGCGCAGCGGCCCGACATCGTCAGGCGATTGCGCGACGTGTATTACGCGATCAAGGACACCGATCGAACGCTCATCGTGCTCGCGCCGATCGTCGAGGTGCCGCCCGAACTCGTTAAGGAAATGTACGTCTACGACTACCCGCTGCCCGATCCCGACGAAACGCGCCAGATCGTCGAGCTGGAAATCTGGACGCACTTTCATCGCAGCGGGCAGAGAGTGACCTTCGACCACTACGAACGCGCGGACTTCGAACGCACCCTGCTCGGCCTCACCCGCGAGGAAATGAAACGCGCGCTGCGCAAGTCGTTTTTGCACTCGCCGAAAATCACGATCGATCACGCGCAGGTGGTGCTGGAGGAAAAACGCCAGATCCTGCGCAAGACCGAAATTCTGGAGTTCATTCAGATCGAGGACGACCTGTCGGCGGTCGGCGGTCTCAAGCAGTTCAAGGCGTGGTGCAAGATCCGGCATCGCGGGCTGGAGCCCGAGGCGCGCGAGTTCGGGTTGCCGCTGCCCAAGGGCATTTTGCTCACGGGCATTTCGGGCTGCGGCAAGAGCCTCGCCATCACCGCGCTCGCCCGCGAGTGGCGTCTGCCGCTGCTGCGCCTGGACATGGGCCGCGTCTTCGCCGGGCTCGCGGGATCGCCCGAGCAGTCCCTGCGCCGCGCGATCCTGACCGCCGAGGCGGTGTCGCCGTGCGTGCTGTGGATCGACGAGATCGAGATGGGCATCTCGGTGTTTTCCGACTCGGTGGAATCGGGCGCGACGAGCCGCAACTTCGCATCGTTCCTGACGTGGATGCAGGAGAAGAAGACGCCGGTTTTCATCGCCGCGACGGCGAACGACATCGACCGCTTGCCGCCCGAGTTCATCCGCAAGGGCCGCTTCGACGAGGTGTTTTTCGTCGATCTGCCGAGCGAGGAAGAACGCAAGGAGATCTTCCGCATCCACTTCAAGAAGAAGAAGCAGGTGCCGAGCGAAACGTCGCTCGACGGCCTCGCGAAATCGACCAAGGGCTACACCGGCGCGGAGATCGAGCAGGCGCTGATCTCGGCGCTCTACGAATGTTTTTCGAAAAACCGGCCGCTTGCGTTGGAAGACATCTACCGGGCGATCGGCAACATGGTGCCGCTGTCCGTGACAATGAAAGAGGACATCACCAAGGTGAAACGCTGGGCCGACAACCGCGCGGTGCGCGCCAACACCGGCGAGCCGTAAGCGCATGTCCGTCATCTACATTGTGCTGCCGCTGGCGATTCTCTTCGCCGCGGGATTCGTCGGCGCGTTCATCTGGGCGACGCGCCGCGGGCAGTTCGACGACACCAAGACGCCGGCCATGCGGATTCTTCACGAAGACGACGATGTGAAGCGCAAGCGCTGACGGAGATGAGGCGCGGCTGCCCCCGGCTGTGCTTGTTGGCGTCGCGCGCGGATCAGCCCTTGATATGACGCCGGAAGAAACCCGCGATCTCCGGTTTCGACAATTCGCTCTTGGCCGCCATCATCACCATATTCTCAAGTTCCGGCTCGTCACATTGGATTTCGACCCCGTTGATCCCCAGAAACGTCAGCGCGCAGATGAGGCCGGTCCTTTTGTTGCCGTCTAAAAACGGGTGATTCGAGACGATGTGATAAAGATACGCGGCGGCCATTTCAAAGTGGTCGGCATGAAGCCATTCGGCGCCGAACGACGCGGATGGCTGCGCTAAAGCCGATTCCAGCAACCCCATGTCTCGAATCCCGTCCAGACCGCCGAAACGGGCAAGCTGCGTGGCGTGAATATCGAGCACGTCGTCGATGTCAAGAAACTCCGGACTCATTTCGCGAGCTTCCGCAACGTGGCCTCATGCGTGTCCATCACGCGCTTTGCGATCTGCCGCACCCGTGTGCGATGCGTCGCCTGACGGATCGGACGTACGACAAGCCCGTCCCCGTCCGTCGTCAGCTCCAGCGGCGTGTCCTGATCGATCTTCAGCAGGTCGAGGATTGGGCGGTCGAGAATGAGCGCCAGGCTGTTGCCGTGTTTCGAAAGCGTCTTGATCATCGTGGCCTCCGGTAAGTGGAGTCTAACAATGGATATACAATGTAGGCCCGTTGAAATCAAGCAGTTGCCAACTCCGAGAGCGAGGAAAAAAAATTTCTCAGGGGGCTTGACGGGCGCGACCGGGAAATTTATATTTGCACAGTGACGCAAATATGAAAGTGTCGTCACGACGCGAAAGGACCCCGATGCCCCGCAAGAGTCCGATTCACCCGCTGCGCGATCACCTGGCGCCCGATCTGTTCAAGGCTCTGGGCGACCCCAACCGGCTCGCGCTGCTCTCGCGACTTGCCGAGTGCCGCCGCGAGTGCACGGTGAGCGAACTCGCCGAATGCGTGAAGGTCGATCTGTCCGTGGTGTCGCGGCATCTGGCGCAACTGCGCGCCGTGGGCGTGCTCGAGGCCGAGAAGATCGGCAAACAGGTCCATTACCGACTGAACTGCAACCGCCTGGCGGCGACGCTGCGTTCGATCGCCGACGCGCTCGACGCGTGCTGTCCGCCGCGAAAACCCGAACCATCGAAAGGATGAATTCATGAGCTCGAATCCCGAAACCAAGTCCGCCGCCTCGTCCGCCGACGAGGTGCGCCGCGAAGTCTCCCGCGCGTACGCCGACGCCGTCACGGGTCGAAAGATCGAGACCGCGAAGCAAAATCGCGTGTTCGCCGCCATCGCCGGATACGACGGCGAAGAACTCTCGTCCCTCCCCGCCGACGCCGTGCAAAGCTCGTTCGGCTGCGGCAATCCGCTCGCTTTCGCGGGTGTGCGCGAGGGGCAGACCGTCGTCGATCTCGGCAGCGGCGCGGGCATCGATCTGCTCATCGCGTCGCGCATGGTCGGGCCGACGGGCCGCGTGATCGGCGTGGACATGACCGACGAAATGATCGAGCGCGCGCGGGCGAACGTCGCCGAGGCGGGCGCGACGAACGTCGAGATCCGCAAGGGCGTGATCGAGCAATTGCCGGTCGAGGACGCGAGCGTGGATTGGGTGATCTCGAACTGCGTGATCAATCTGTCGCCGGAAAAACCCCGCGTGTTTTCGGAAATCGCCCGCGTCCTGCGCCCCGGCGGCACGATGCGGGTGTCCGACATCGTGGTGAGCGATCTGCCCGCTTGGGTCCGCGAAATGCGCCAGATGTACAGCTCGTGCGTGGCGGGCGCGATCAGCGAGGACGATTACCTCGCGGGTCTGCGCGAGGCCGGACTCACCGACGTCGAAGTCGTCGAGCGCCTCGTCTACGACCGCACGCAGCTTCGCGCGTTCATCGCGACGGAACTGAAGGACGCATCCACGTGCGGTTGCTGCGGCGGGGGCTCGAGCCAGACCGTCGCGCCCGAGGTGGCGGACCGGATCGCCGAAGAGGTCGAGGGGAAGATCTGGAGCGCGAAGGTCGTCGCCCGCAAGGCGTGAATGAGTTTCGGTTTCTGGTTCTTGGTTGTTGGTTTTTGGTCGAATCGCACCCTAACGGGAACCATGTGTGTGGCCCGGCCGCCCTCGGCCGGGTCAACATCTCTTACGCCGGTGTCGGCGCCCGATCGCCGCGCAGCCGCCCCCAGAACTGATACACGTGGCAGGCGACGCACACGTCGGCGGCGGCGTAGAGCGCGATGCACGCCGCGAAGGCCGCGCCGGCGACGAGCGCGAGCGCCGTCAACCCCATCGCGGCGAGCGCGAACGTCGCCACGCACATCGCGAGGCCCAGGCGCGTGGCGAAGAGTTTGGGCGCGGCATCGCTGGGTACACGTTTCCAGTCGAACGCGGCGACCAGACGATCCGCGACAAAGGCGAGCGGGCTCTTGCGGTCGGGCGCGAATGAACGCCAGGCGAAATCAACCGCCAGCACGGCGAAGACCCACCACGCGCCCGTCGCGATGGCGGCGAGCGACACGAGAACGACGACCGAGGCCACCACGCGGCCGGCGGTGTTGTCGGTCAGTTTTCCGGAGATCGGGCAGTGCGCGCTCATGATGCGCCCTCCTTCGCCACCAAATTACGACTAACTCGGTCGGAATAGTATGTTTTCGATCAGCAATCGTCAATAATGCGCGTGGCCGCGTTCGCCGGGCGGTCAATCGAACTGCGCGATGGAGAGCGAGTCCGCCGGACCCTCGTCGCCCCGAATCGTCAGGACGCGTCCGTTGAACTCGATCGGGATCGGCTCGCCCGCGACGGGGTCGGCGTAGAGGTCGTAGATCGTGAAAAACGGAAACAGCCCGACAATTCCGGGCAGGATCGGGCCGTCGGTGGCGGCGTTGAAGTTCAGGTCGGTGAAGACCGCCGCGAGCACGCTTTGCTCCGCGGGGGTGACCTCGTCCGTGCCCAGGTCGATGCCGTCCACCACGAAGGTGTCGCGCCCTGCGATCGCCGCGCGGTTCAGGTTGAGCGTGGCGAACGCCACCCGATCGCCCAGCAGCGGCAGCAGCTTGAACGGCACGGCGAACGTCGAATCGAAATCCGGCAGCACGCGAAAGTGTACGAGGCGGCTCGAACGCAAAAACGGCTCACGATAGTAACGCACGGCGGGCCAGTTCCCCGCCGCGTCGCGGATCTCGAATTCGTAGTGCGTGTCCGCTTGGGCCTCGAACGGTCCCCACGCGCCGGACGCGTCCGATGTGAACTCGCCGTCGGGTTCGGCGTCGTCGCGCTCGCCGGTGTCCGGACCGAAGGCGAACACGCGCACGATCTGCCCGGGCGCGGGGTCGTTCGTGCCGAAGACGAGGGCGCGTCCCGAGAGTGTGATGGGCGAGGAGGGCTCGACGTCGGTCGTCGCGGGCGGCTCGCCGTTGAAGAACGAGAAAAGCTGCTCGAAGGTTTCGGGCGATGTGGCGAGTTGCAGGTGGTCGAGGCCGGGCAGCACCACGTTTGTCGCGCCCGCGATTTCGCGCGCGCCGACGACCGCGTCGGCCTCGGACGACAGGGTGAGGATCGGCGTGTCGATGCCTGCCGTGTCGAAATCGAACGACGCGACGTGCGCGTAGTGAGCGACGTGGATCGGCGCGGGCGCGAGTTGCAGGTAGTCCGCGCCCATCGACCCGCCCATCGAGTGGCCGACCAGATCCACATCCTGGGCGCCGGTGAGCGCGCGGATCTCGTCGATCGCGCCGCCGATCATCTCGACCGGGTCGGGGGTAGCCCAGAGCGTGTTGTAGTCGAGCGCGAAGACGCGGTCCAAAACGTAGCCGTTCGTCGCGAAGCGCTGCGACTGCGCGTGGAACGCGTCGCCGTCCTCGAGGAATCCGTGCACGAACACGATGGGCCGATACGCGGGCCCGTCGTCGTCGGCATCGTCGTCCACCGCGTCGTCGTCGGATGCGGAATCGTCGTCGGAGTCGTCATCCGTGTCGTCGTCAGCCGCGCCGGAATCGGAAGTGGAATCGTCGTCGTCACCCGCGCAGCCGGGGAGGAGGGCGAGCAGGGCGTACAACAAAGCGCAATACTTCAGGACCTTACCGGACTTCCTCGCCGCGTCATGCGCGGGTCCCGTCTCATGCTTTCTCGCTCCGAAGATGTTCGAGGCGGTCAGGACGCGCTCGTTTCGGACGGCAGGAAACCGGCCTTCGCAAGGACTTCGTACGCGGACTCGACGCGGTCAGGCGGGAACTTGTCCTTCTTGTAGGTCTGAAATTTCGCGAGAATCTGCGTTTTGGAGGGCTCATGGTTCCCCGCGCCGACGAGCCAGCGATACGCGTAGACGAGCGTGGATACGACTTCGAGGTCGTCGTCGCTCAGTTTGGCGAGAGCCTCGACAAACGGGTCGATCCTGTCTTGAAACGGTTCAATTTGGACGCGGAAGCTTCGCCATAACTCGTTGGACTGATTCGTGGATCGATAGTCGTAGTATCGCCGGCCGTCGCCCGACTCGTCGAGAAGGATCTCGAACGAGACCAAGCGATCCAGGTCGTCCTGGATTTCCGTCGAGTACGGCCCAAAGCGGTGGAGAAGAAACCGATACGTGTTCGGCACACCGATCAGGCTCAGAAAGTAGACGATCTTCTGAATTTTCGTCCGCCCCAGGTACGCCGGAGGCTCGCCCTCTCCCTGACGGCTCCGGAGCCGATCCACAACGTGAATCACGTAAGACAGTAGCGCGTGATCGCTATGCCAGTTGGGTTCCATGTTCGCTCCGTGACCGCCCGAGATATGGGATCATTTTGCCCAATTGCGAATCGCCTTGCAACGAGCCTCGTCCGCATCGGCGTAAATTCGGACGCCCGAGAAGGCGCGAGGGACGCTCGCCACGACGGGGCTGACGAGTCCGACATCTTCCGGATCGCGATTCTGCCCGACGAGCTTCAAATGAAGAAGGCCGGGATCTTGATCCCACCTAGTGCATTGGCTATGGATTTTCACCCTTCCGCTGGCATCGAGAAGAAAGTCCACGTCTGGATGACCTACCTTCAAATCGGCCATCTTCTCGGCCATCTTCTTTCCTGCCGAGTGGCCGGCATCCGGAAACAAGTCCTTCACCACCTTGTGAAATTTCCGGGTTTTGATTCGCTCCGCGGATCCTTGCCCAGCTTTGGATCCCGGCCAAGTACCGGAACGCAGGCGATGCAGAATCGCCGAATCCGTCAGCCGAAAGAACGCCGGCGGCAACCCGTCAGGATCGCCCGCGACGAGATCGAGGTCTTCGAGATCGACCCCCTCGAAGCAGTCCTGCAGGTAACGATCCGTCAACCGACGGACTCGGTGGTAGTACACCTGCGTGTTCATCTGATAGCGCGCAAGAATCAGCGCTTCGAAGGTGTGGAGGCCGCCGTAGTCCAAAGCGATCTCCCACGTCCCTTCGTCCTCGGAGAGATCGAAGCTTTCGATCATCCGCCGGTAATCGAATCGGCCGTAGTCGACCCCGCAATGAAGAGAGTCCCGCACGAGGTAGTCTGTCCGATCCGCGTCGATTTCTCCGAGCCTGTCCCGGATTCCGTTGAAAGTTGAAAAGGGAACGGCGGTTGCCTACCGTCCGGGTTGCGAGACCTGGACGACCTTTTCCAAGGAGGACCGCCGTGA
>JADLEX010000025.1 GCA_020845895.1 Deltaproteobacteria bacterium
AGATATGGAGGCGTCCCTTTTATTGATGAATTTATTGGCAGCAATGACAATGAACCTCCGAAATAATAGAGGACGAAAAAAAATTGCCGCTCGACAGAAGTCGCGCCCGCAGCGAAAGATATATTTAGTCATTTGCGAAGGAGAGGTGACGGAAAAAGAATACCTCGAAGGTTATCGAAGAACATTTAGAAACGGAAAAATATCATTGCACTTCCCCCCAGACCATGGAGTGCCACTCTCGTTGGTGAGAATTGCAAAGGATTTGAAAAAAGCGGCGGAGAGGGTCGCGAGAAATACTGGAGACCGTGGGCAGTCATATGATCAGGTCTGGTGCGTTTTTGACGTTGACGCTCATCCGAATTTGGCTCGGGCGATGGATGAAGCAAGTGCCAATGGGATCGAACTTGCAATTTCGAATCCTTGTTTCGAGTTGTGGTTACTCTTGCATTTTCGTGACAGTCCAGGGATGCAAAGCAGGTCGACGATACAAAGAATGTTGAAGAATTACGTCAACGGGTACGTGAAGCACGTAGACTTCAGCCAATACGAGGATCGGGTGACCGAAGCGGTTTCCAGGGCCACGCGAATATCACTGATCGCAAATGCGGACGGCGAGCCCGGTCGCAATCCCACGACCGGCGTGTATCGCCTCATCGAATCGATCAACGGCGATAGACCCTGACCACGCCGGGACTTTCCGCCGGCCAGTACGCCCGAAAGCTCGTGGCACGGCCGAAGGCGACCGTGCCACGGTTCTTCGTCGATATCCCGCGGGGATCGCGCCGTTACTTCTTCTTCGCCTTGGCCGCGATGAACAGCGGATCGGCCTCCTGCAGTTCGCGGCGCAGCACCTTGCCCACCGGCGTCTTGGGGATCTCCTCGATGATCTGGACGTAGCGTGGCACCTTGTAGTGCGTGAGATTGGCCTTGGCCCATTCGAGCAGCTCGGCCTCGGTGACCTTGCCTCGCGACTCGGGTTTGAGCACCACCCACGCCTTGATCGACTCGCCGGTTTTTTCGTCGGGGATGCCCGCGACGGCGCACTCGTTGATCGCCGCGTGGCCGAGCATGAGCGTCTCGACCTCGGTCGGGAACACGGACCAGCCGCGGTTTTTGATGAGCTGTTTCTTGCGGTCGTTGATGATGATGCGACCGTGCGCGTCCATATAGCCGATGTCGCCGGTCAGCAGCCAGCGCTTGCCTTCCATTTCGACAATCGTCTCGGCGGTTTCGTCGGGCCGGTTCAGATAGCCGACCATCACCTGCGGACCCGCGACGATGATCTCGCCGGTCTTGGGCTTCACGCCGTCCTCGGTCTCGACGGTTTCGCCGGGCTTGATCGTGATCTTGGGATCGCCGATATCCGCGATGCGCCACTCGGTGCCCGGGAAGGGCAGCCCGATCGTGCCGATGAACTGCTCGCGCTCCCCCCAGAACGGATGGCCGGAGACGACGGGCGTCGACTCGGTGAGGCCGAAGCCTTCGGAGAGCTGCGCCTTGGTGACGCGCTCGAACGCCTCCTGCACCGGGCGGTGCAGCGGCCCGGCGCCGGACACGCACATGATGAGCTTGCCGGCGATGTGGTACTTCTCGGCGTCGGGGAACTCGGCCATCTTTTTGAACAGCACCTCGGCGCCCGGCATCATCGTGCCCTTGGGCGGACCCACTTCGAGGATCGTCTTGTAGAGCACGTCCATCTCGGGCGGCTTGGGGAAGAGGATCATCATCAGCGCCTTTTTCACGCTGATATTCATCACGGTCGTCATGGCGAAGCTGTGGAAGAGCGGCAGCACGCCCAGGATCGCCGCGCCGGGCTGGATCTTGAACAGCCACAGGGCGCACTGATGCACGTTGCTCACGCAGTTGAAGTGCGAGAGCACGGCGGCCTTGGGCACGCCGGTGGTGCCGCCGGTCATGATGTAGGTTGCGGTGTCGTCGGCGCTGATGTCCACCTTGGGCAGCGCCGGCGCGGTCTTCATGAGCTGCGCGAAGTCCTTGGAGTCGGGGACCTCGGCCTTGGGGATTTTGCCCAGCGCGCCGCCGATGAATTTTTTCACCGGCGAGAGCTTCATCATGTCGGTGATGTTCGTCTTGATGTAGAGGCGCACCGGCGACTCGTTGCGGATCGGCGCGACGATGGGCTCGTAGAGGATGTCGAGTAGCAGCATCGCCTTGGCGCCCACGGTCTTGAGCTGGTGCAGGATCTCGTTGGGCTTGTAGGTGGGGTTGCAGCCCGAGACGATGATGCCGAGCCGCGCGCACGCGTAATACGCCACCACGTACTGGAACGAGTTGGGCAGCAGCAGCGCGAGGACATCCGGCTTCTTGAGACCCAGATTCGCGAGCGCCGTGGCGAAGCGATCCACCGCCTCATCCAGCTCGCGATACGTCATCGTGACGCCCTGGAACCAGATCGCGGTGTGGTTCGGATACTCCTTCGCCGTCTCGCGCAGCACGTCGCCGAGCAGCTTGCGTTCGAAGGTCGTGTTCTTCACCACTTCGGCCGGCCAGCCGGACTCGGGTTTGAACCACAGGTGGGATTCGTCAACGTGATAGGAAATTTCGCCCATGCCGGTCTCCCCCCAAAAGGCGGTGCGACAAGCGGCCCGAGCGGCGCCCGGGACGCGCCCGCGATACGAAAAACGACGGGATTCGTTCGAGAATTCCGCGGCGATGCCGCGTTGGCGACACATTAGGTTGTGGCAGATGGAGCGTCAATAATAGCCTCGTGACGCCACCGGCGCGCGGATCGGGCACAGCAGATCGGATCACCTGCACCAAGCGGTGATTGTCACGCAACGACGTAGATGTAGAGCGCGAACGCGCCGCACGCGGGCACGAGGGCGGCCGCCCGCTCGCGCGGCGCGTAGAGGAACGCGACCGTTCCCGCCGCCGTCGAGGCGATCGACCACATCAGGACGCGAGCCTCGTGTTGAATGCCGGGGATCTGGCTCCAGTTCCAGTACACCGCGAACTGCACGACCAGACAGGCGAGCGCGTACGCCGCCACCCCCTCGACGGATTTTCCCTCGGCCGCGCGCAGCCGCCGTCGTCCCCACCGCTTGTGAGCGACCCGCTCGGCCGCGCAACCCGCCGCAAAACCCAGCAGCGGACCGATCATGTTGAACATCCACCCCTGCCACCAAAACAGCAGCGCGAGTCCGGCACTGATCCAATAGAGCTGACGTCGCTCGTCGTACACCCGCGTGGCCCGCGCGCCCGATGTTTCGCGCCGGAGCCGCCCGCCGAAATGGCCGATGGCGACGAGCCCCGCCGCGCACACCGCCACGGCACTCGGGAAATACGCCACGCGCCGGAATGCGAAGACCATCCAGAGCGCGGACGCCAACGTCATCGCGGGTGCGAGGGCGTCCGCACGCTCTTCGCTTCGCCGCGCGAGCCGATACGCCGCCCATTCGACCGCGACCAGCCACGCGGCGCTGCCGACGACGCCGAACGCCTCGCGCGTCAGGCTGTTCGCGTGCACCGCGTCCCACGCCGCGCCGATCGCCGAAAGTCCGTTCATCGCGTCGGTCGTTCCGGCGCCGTCGCCCTGACCGCCGCCAGCCGTCCGCCCGACAAAGGTTTCACCCGCTCGATCGTCCAGCCCTCGCGCGCGAGCAAGCCCGGCAGCGCGCCCGTGCCCATGAAGTCGATGTAGCTTCGGTAATGTCGCTCGCCGGCGATGCGTTCGACGAGCGAGGAAACGGCAAGCCGCAACCGGGCGACGAAATTCGCGGGGGGCTGGTCGTGATAATCGACGGCCACCAGCGGCGCACCGGGTTTGAGCACGCGGCCGATTTCGGCCAGCACGGCGCCCCGCGCGGGCGGGTCCATTTCGTGCAAGGCCAGCATCACTGTCGCGGCGTCGAACTCGCCGTCCCCAAACGGCATCGCGGTCGCATCGCCGACCACCAGTTGCCCGCCCGCCAGTCGCTTCTTCGCCTGCGCCGACATGTGCGGCGAGCGCTCCAAACCCGTGGCGTCGAGACCGGCGCGCAGGTAATGCTCCACCGCCGCGCCGGTGCCGCAGGCCACATCCAGCACCCGGGCTCCGCCCGGCAGATTCAGAATCTTCAGCGCGATGCCGCCGAAGGCCGCGTTGACGCGTCCGAGCAGCCGGTCGTAGTGCGGGGCGATCCATTCGTATTCAGCACGGGACATTTTCACCGCCGGATTTCAGGAAACGGGCCAAGTTGCCGAAACGACTACCATATCCGGGTGTCCCGGGTCACCGGGGAGCGTGCGCCCAGGCCGAAAAAGAGGCCGTTCCGCCTTGATTTCGACCCCGCAATGCTCTACGGTCCCGCTCGTCCACACCTCGAAAGAAGGGACCCTTCCCGAATGTACAACGAGTATTTCGGGTTCAAAAAACTGCCCTTTTCGATCACGCCGGACCCGAACTTCGTCTACATGTCGGCCAGCCACCGCGAGGCGCTGGCCCAGATGATGTACGGCGTCCAGGAGCGCAAGTCGCTCATGGTCGTCACCGGCGAGGTCGGCTGCGGCAAGACGACGATGATCTTCACCCTCCTGTCGCACCTCGACGAGGAGGCCAAGGTCAGCATCATCTTCGACACGCACGTCGATTCGAAGAGCCTCTACCGCTACATCTTCGCCGACTTCGGCATCGACAAGAAGCCCGACGACCGCGCCGAGGCGACGATCCTGCTGCGCGAGTTCCTCTCGCGCCGCCTGACCGCCGGCGAAAAGACCATGCTGATCCTCGACGAGGCGCACAACCTGTCGAAGGACATCTTCAACGAGGTCGTCTTCCTGACGAACCTCGAGACGATGCAGAACAAGCTGCTGCAGATCGTGCTCGTCGGCCAGCCCGAGCTCAACAACGTGCTCAACAGCCACGAGTTCCGCCAGCTCCGGCAGCGCGTCAACCTGCGAACCGAGATCCAGCCCCTCGATTTCGACAACACGCGCCACTACATCTACCACCGGCTGCGCGAGGCGGGGCGCTCCGACCCCGAGACGCTCCTGGACGAGGAGACGATCCAGCTCGTCTTCCTCTATTCCAAGGGCGTGCCCCGCATGATCAACACGCTGTGCGACAACAGCCTGCTCATGGCCTACGCGCGGCAGAAACCCTCCATCGATCCGGCGCTCATCAAGCAGACCTACAAGGACCTGATGGAGATCCCCGACGCGCGCTCGAGCGCTCCGCCATCGCCCGACGTCTCCGAGTCGTCCCAACCCGAACCGCCCGCCTTCGACGCCGAGGGCAACCGCGTGCTGTCCGAGGACGTGCTCGACGACACGCAGACCGAGACCGAACACATCCGCATCGTGCGTCGCGTGGTCCGCACACCCGACGGACGCGAGGTCGTCAAGAAGATCCGCCAGGTGCGCAAGATCCGCCCGGGCGAGCGCGCCGCCGCGCCGGAAGCCGGCGAGTCCAAGCGCCGTCACGCCCGCGCGCCGCTGTTGCCGCTGCCGGACGACATCCCCTACGTGCGCGTCACGCCGAGCGCCGAGGAAGACCTGCTTCCCGCGTTCAAGCACGATCATCCGGCGGCGGTGCGTCAGTTCCATCTGTTGTGGGACCGAATCGACAACATGACCGACACGCAGGACCTGCGCACGATCCTGATCACGAGTTCCCTGCCCCGGGAGGGCAAGTCGGTGGTGAGCATCAACCTCGCCGCGACCATCGCGCAGGCGCCGGACATTCGCGTGTTGCTGGTCGACGCCGACCTGCATCAGCCGCGCACGCACGACTACCTCGGCATGGAGCCGCCGAATCTCGGTCTCGCGAATATTCTTCAGGGGCAGGCGAGTCTT
This sequence comes from Deltaproteobacteria bacterium, assembly GCA_020845895.1. Taxonomy (NCBI): domain Bacteria; kingdom Pseudomonadati; phylum Myxococcota; class Myxococcia; species Deltaproteobacteria bacterium. The sequence goes on from JADLEX010000025.1 coordinate 5,794, forward strand.
GGCGAATCCCTGATCCGTTACGAGCTCGACCGGCTGTATTATCTCGCCGCCGGGCGCGTCGAGGGCATGCCGACGGAGCTGCTCGTCAGCAACGCCATGCAGCGCCTTCTGGAAGAACTCAAAGGTCTCTTCCACTTCATCATCTTCGACTCGCCGCCGGTCGTGCCGATCGCCGACACCGTGGGTTTCGCGGGCCTCGTGGACGGCGTGGTGCTCGTCGCCAAGTCGCGCGAGACCAGCCGCAAGGTCGTCGCGCAGGCGCTCGACGATTTGTCCGAAAAACGCATGCTCGGCGTGGTACTCAACGGTCTGGATTATCGACTCGCCGGGGGGCGTTACAAATACGGCTACGGCTACAGCGGCTACGGGTACGGAGGCTACGGATATGGATCGAAACCGAAGTCGACGAATGTCGGTTCGTAGCGCCGCCGTCGCGCTGCTCGCGGCGGGTCTGATCGTTCTATCGGTCGCGTCCGTTCGCGCCGAAACGCTCTCACCCGGGCAGACGATCATCGTGCGCTACTACGCGGGCGACAATCTGGTCAAGACGCTCACCGTCACGCCCGCCGGCGACGCGATCTGGACCACGCACAATCTGGCGCTCGCGCCCAAGATCAACCGGGCCGAGGCCGTCGTGTCCTCGCCGGGCGGCACCGAGATGGGCGTGGGTCTTTCGCAGGTGACGACGAACGAGTTTCGCATCGGACCCGGCGACGTGCTCGACGTCAACGTGTGGGACAACGCGCACCTGTCCAAGGTCGTTCCGGTCCGGCCCGACGGCATGATCTCGCTGCCGCTCGTGGGCGACGTGCGAGCCGCGGGAAAAACCGCGCAGGAAATGCGCGACGTGCTGGGCACGGAACTTCGTCGTTTCATCGACTCGCCGACCGTCACGGTCACCGTCAGCGCCATCAACAGCTACACGGTGTTCGTGCAGGGCGCGGTCACGCGTCCCGGCTCGTACCCCATCTCCGGGGGATCCACGATCACGCACGCCATCAGCCTCGCCGGCGGATTCACCGAGTTCGCCGACAAGGGCGGCGTCATCATCCTGCGCACCAAGCCCGCCGGCGGCACCGACAAGATGAAGGTGAACTACGCACGCATCCTGTCGGGAAAGGACCCGGACGTCCGCGTCCTGCCCGGCGACACCATCGTGGTGCCGTGATTCGCGCGCACGTGACCATCATCCGCCGCGTCGCCGCGCTCGCCGCGTCGATATGGGTTTGTCTCGTCTCCGCCACGGCCCACGCCGACCGTATCTCGCTCGTCCCGGTGCTCTCCACGTGGTGGGAGTACAGCGACAACCTGCTGCTCACGCCCGAGGAGTCCGACGACGAAAAGCTCGCCGACCACTCGCTCAACGTGCAGCCCGGCGTGGCGGTGATCTACGATTCGCTACGCACGCAGGCGCGCATCGGCGGCACCACCGCGTTCCAGTGGTATCTCGAAGAGACGCAGGAAAACGGCATCCCCGATCTCGTCAACGCCGACGCGGGGGTTTCGTACTGGATCACGCCCAAGACACGGCTTTCCGCGGGCGAGCTGCTGACGTTTTACTATGACCCGCGCGACGCCCAGGGCACCGCCGCGCAGGAGATTCTGCAGGCGCGCACGGGCAGCATCGGCAACACCATCTCCGTCGGCGCGGAGCAGATTTTCACGGGCAGGTCGAGCATGCGTCTCGACTATCGATTCATCACCAACGAGTTCGAGGACCTCGACTTGTTCGACGTCGTCTCGCACCAGATCGAGGCCGATTGGCGCGAACGCGTGAGCGAGCGGCATACGTTGGTCATCTTCGGGCGCTACACGCGAAACCTCTACAGCCACGAGTTCGATTTCGTGCGCCGACTGTGGGAATCCGACGCGCGCATGGAGCGCGAATTCCCTTATCAGATCGACCGCGAGTCCGACTTCGACACCTACGTGCCGGGCCTCGGCCTCGACTACCAGCTCACCGCCACGCTCCAGTTCCAGGCGCGTTCGGGTATGATCCTCCCCGCGCGGTGGATCGACGACAAGGACTACGAACTCGACCCCATCGACTGGTATCAGCGTCTGGCTGCCACGCACACCTGGCGGTTCCAGCGCACGACCGCGTCGTACACGCGCGATTTGACCCCGGCGAACGGACTCGAGAGCGCGGTGCTCGGGCAGGATTATTCGCTCGCGTTGCAGCAGGTGTGGACGCGGCATTGGCAGACCGGGCAGGAGCTCGGCTTCAACCGCGCCGTGCAGAGCGCCGGCGAGGTCGACGCGTGGCGGCAGGCCGTCAACGCCAACTACTACTTCTTCGGCTGGCTCGGCGTCGGCGCGGGCTATCAGCACTTCGAGCAGTTCACCGACTTCGGCATCTTCGGGGCGCACACGATCACGAACCGCTTCCTCGCCACGGTCACGATCACCACGCCGAGCGTCAACACGCTGAGCGTGACGCCGTAATCCCGCTTTCGATCGCAAGCCCCGCTTCCTATGTCGCGCGTCGCGCGTTTTGTGCTAGATTTTCGGCATGACGATGCCCAGCCCCATTCTGGAAATTCCCGCTCGGCTCGATGCCGAGACCCTTCGCCGCGCGATCGCCGCGCGCGACCGACGCGAACTGCCGCTCGACCGCTTCCATCCCGCGTCGGTGCTCATTCCCGTCCTCGCGGCCGACGGACCTCCCCGACTCATCCTGACGGTGCGCACCGCGCACGTGGAACACCACAAAAACCAGATCAGCTTTCCCGGCGGACATCAGGAGGCGGACGAGACCGACGCCGACGCCGCGCTGCGCGAAGCCGAGGAAGAAGTCGGCCTGCCGCCGGCGTCCGTTGAACTCCTCGGACGCCTCGACGACATCTACACGATCAGCGACTATCGCGTGACGCCCTTCGTCGGCTGGATCGACGCGCCGGTCTCCCTCACGGCGAGTCCGTACGAAACGGCGCAGATCCTCCAGGTGCCGATCGAGGACCTGCTCGACCCGAAGATCCATCGCGCGGACGACGCCGAGTGGAACGGCGATCCCATCCGCCTGCATTTCTACTATTGGTACTCGCACATCATCTGGGGCGCGACGGGCCTCATCCTCACGCAGTTTCTCGACATCTGTCGCGGAGTTTTCGAATGATCCGATCGACATTTCGTGCCGCGTGGCTGTGCGTCGCGCTGGCGTCGTTCGCGGCGTGCTCGTGCGGCGGCGATGACGCCGACGCCCCCGCGCCGACGCCCGAGGAGGTCACCCCCGCGCCGGACGAGCGGGTCTTCGCCGTCGAACCGGGCGACACCGTGACGGTGAAGCTGCACGTCTTCACCTCGCGCGGTCTGCAACTGCGCGACAAGAATCCCCTCTCGGTCATCGTGCCGTCGGGACTGCCCTTCGCGTTCAGCCACAACCGCTACGAGGTCCCCGACCGCGACTACGCGTTTCCCCTGCCGATCAAGTTCGAGGTGCCGCGCGACATGAAGCCCGGCGTGCAGGAAATCCGGCTGCCGATGAAGATCTACTACACCGCACGCGACTCCGCGACGGAGCGCTCGCGCAACGAACTGCTCAAGATCCGCGTCACGGTCGTCGAGTCACTCACGACCGCGGCGCAGGTGCGCGACTACCCCGTCGAGTACCTGCTGGAATAGACGCCCCATGAATCTCGGGACGGATTCCGCGAAGCTCGCGGCCATCGACGCGATCCTGCCCGCGCTGCGCGAGATGGTGCAGGGCTGCCGTGTGTGCGCCAACGTTTGCGAGGTGGACCGCACCACCGGCGAGCGCGGCCTTTGCCGCACCGACGCGCCGGACGCGGCGCACGTGCGGGTCGGATCGCACACGCTGCACTTCGGCGAGGAGCCGATGCTCGTGGGCACGCGCGGCTCGGGCACCGTCTTTTTCACGCACTGCAGTCTGCGGTGCGTCTTTTGCCAAAATTGGCAGATCAGTCAGGCGCGCATGGGCGACGACATCAGCGCGCGCGAACTGGCCGACCGGTTTCTGGAACTGGCGGCGCGCGGCGCGCACAACATCAACCTCGTCACGCCCACGCACGTGATCTTCCCCATCGTGCTCGCGGTGCGCGACGCGGTGTCGCGCGGCCTCGGCGTGCCGATCGTTTACAACACCAACGGCTACGATCGCGTCGAGTTCCTTCGCCTGCTGGAGCCGGTCGTCGACATCTGGCTGCCCGACCTCAAGTACATGGACGCCGAAAAGGCGAAGCGCTATTCGCGCGCGCGGGACTATCCCGAAACGGCCAAAGCCGCGCTGCTGGAAATGGTCCGCCAAAAAGGCACGCTGCGCGTGGACGAGCGCGGAATCGCGACAAGCGGCGTCATCCTGCGCCACCTCGTCATGCCGCACGACATCGGCGGCACCTACGACCTGCTGCTGTGGCTCGCCGATGAGGGGCTCACCGACATCTCGTTTTCGCTGATGAGTCAGTACACGCCGCAAAACAAGGCGGGGCAGTATCCGGAACTGGCCGACCCGGTGCCGCTCGCCGAATACCGCCGGATCGTCGAGTACGCGCTCGACCTGGGCTTCACGCACCTGCTGGTACAGGATTTCGAGAGCCGCGAAAACGGCCTGCCGGACTTCGCGCGCGACGAGCCCTTCGAGTGGAGGTAGTTCGTCAGGGGTTTTTCTTCAGAAAATCCCGAATGCGGTCTTCGAGTTCCTGGATCTCCGGGCATCGGGATTTCAGGCCGCGGTAGTTCCGCAACGTCGTCAGCATGAGGGCGCTGCGCCCCTTGTCTGCACTCTTAGGATTCCCATACTTGGCCAAGAACGGGTCGAAGTAGGTTTCCTTGAGTTTCGGATCGTTCCGGACCGTCAGCCACGAATCTTGGAGAAGGTTGATGTGTCCGGCAAGGAGCCAAGCCTCGACCTCGGTCACCGCCGCACAGCAAATCAAATTCGCTCCCTGTTTCTCCGCAATTCGATAAAGCGCTTCGAATTCACCGGATCGGTCTTTCCCGTCCGAGTCCGGCAAAAATAGAATGAGCGACATGAATGAATACGTCGGGATAATATCTTCTTTCAGAATGCGTTTCGCGTCGGAATAGCCTTCCGCCTTGGGGTTGGTTGCCACCGTCACAGTGGCGCTTCTCTTACCGGCCGCACTGAGGATTTTTTCGACCAAGGGCTTCAGGATGTACCCGTTGTTTGTCGGATCCTCAGGCATGACCAAAACGCGAAAACTCAAAATGCGATCTCCGGCCAGCCTTCAAGCGCGAGATCGATGATCGACCGCTTCTTGATGATCTTCGAAAAATCAGGGAGATCTGTCAGAGCTTTGACTTGGGTACTCCCGTCTTCTTCGTTTCGCTTGAAAATGAAGGTCGATTTGTATTCTTCGGGCTTCAACCAAGCCAGCACAAGCGGGGAGTGCGTCGTCGCGAAGACTTGCGATTCTTGGGACATCGCCCGCAACAGCTCCACCATGAGTCGAAGCCGCGTGGGATGAATGCCGTTCTCGATTTCCTCAATGGCCATTACGCTGGGCATGGGTTCCTGAAACAACGCCGCCGCCAAAGCCGCGAAACGCAACGTCCCATCCGAGAGCGTGTCCGCCGGATAGGTACCGCCTTTCTCTTTCACGACGAAAAGCAGGTCATCGCTTGCGCCCGGCTTTACATCCACACCGTCAAATTCGCGTGGCGTCAGTTCTCTCAGCCAAGACTCAAACTCGGGTCGGTTTTCTTCCAAAATGAAAGACACAACAGCGGAAAAATTTTCTCCAAATTCTCCAAGTAGTGACGTCATTCTTTTTTTAGCATATTTTTTTACAATACTCGGCACGGGATCCAAAATTTGAATTTTCCCTAGTATGTCAACAATCGTGTCAAAGTAGTCCTCTTGTGTAGAGAGAGGTTGAAGCTTTTCGTCTTGTTTCTTTTTCACTGGAATATTTTTCAGCGCCTGCGCTAGACCAACAAGTCTAGATCGATCCAGAAAACCATGTTCGGCCATCAATCCGTGCAAAGTATGAAGTGAAGATTCGGATATCGTCATTTTCATTCCATTTCTCATCTCTTGTTTTATCTCCGCGTTCCAGATCGATTGCATGGCTACCGTGCCATTTTCCTCTCCAATTTGCTTGCGGATAACGTCCATATCAACGTGGTAGCCGTAGTCGCCACGCGGCAACCCGCTGAAAGAGACGTCCAAATGAATCCTACCGTTGCCATTTCCAGATTTCGAGGTTTTTTTCGGCTTAGAAACGGCCTGGCTCGTTCCGCCGCGGACCGGAACCATTGGTCCTTGTCCCGGGCGTTCCGACGGCTCATTGAAAATTTCGTCGATCGTCAATCCGCGACCAAGACCGTTCAGCACGCGCAGGACTTCGACGAAATTCGATTTGCCACTCGCGTTCGTACCGATGAGGAGGTTGAGCCGACCTGGCCGCATCGTCACGTCGCGAAGGCTCTTGAATCCGCGGACGCAGATCTCCTTCATGTAAGGACGCGGTGCCGACTCCGCGACTTTGACTTTGCGTCCGTTCGGGTTCGGCGTGCGCTCTTTGCGCGACTGGAACATGGCGACCTCTCATCCCGCGACGATTTGCGCCCCAGCATTATGACGCACAAATCCAAGTCGTCCAAGGCGTCGGCGCGGCTTGACGCTCAGTCCCCATACGCCCGCGCGATGTCCTCGAAAAACTCTTCCTCGAGATTCACGATCTCCTCGAACAGGATCTGCGCGTCGTCGAAGCCCGACGGTTCATCGCGCTCGCTGATGCCTTTGAGATGCATGGCGAAATTCGTCCAACAAACGCCGATCTCGCGCATGCGCGTCGCGAGGCGCAGCTTCTTCACGAGCGGATCGTGATGCACGCACTGATCCAGAAAATTCGCGTACTGCGTGCGGAAGGACCCGCCGCCCGTGCCGCGCCGCTCGATGATCTGGTAGCCGAAACGCGCGCTCCACCGCCAGTCGGGGGCCTCGCCCCACGCGGGGAGATCAGCTTCCATTCGACGCATCGCCGGCAGGCCGAACATGCCGCTCTCGTTGCGCACCATGCGAGACGCGGCCTCGCGGATCGCTGCGGGCACGGCCTGCTTCATCGGCGCGACGTGCGAAATGTCGCGAATCTCCCACCAGTGGCCCTCGAGATCGTAGGGCGGGGTCGGATCCCAGCGCGCCTGCGCGAACTGCGCGAGCGTCACCGTCTGCACGTTCGTAAACTCGCTGTCTGAGATCAGGACCGTTTCGGCATCGGGATCGTAGCCCACGGCGAGCACCTTGTGGCCGCCGAAGTGCGTGGAGGACTTGTAATAGGGCAGATGGAAGATATCGACCTGCACGAGTACGGGGTGGCCGGCGTCGAGCACGGCCTTGACCGGTGGCCACGCGGCGAAGGGGTCCTTGTACCGGTGAACCGGCGCGTCGATGCCGAGCACGCGGAAGAAATCTTCTTCCATCATGGGGTTTCGCCCGCCGAAAAACCGCGTCGGGCTCGTGTGTTCGCTGGGGAAGTAGTAGAACCCCGGTCCCATGCCGAGACCCATGCAGGTGGGCTCGGAGAGGTCGTGGCCGTAGTGCGCCAGCAACTTGCGCAGGGCCGAGGACCCGCAGTGGAAACCCGTTTCGTGGTGGAAATCGCGGGCGAGGACGGGCGGCATTGAAGGCTCCTTCACCCCGGCATGGCGGGTGCGGACGATTCCAGGGTTGCGGCGGGCGGTCGATTCCGATTTAGCACGAAATCGCCGAAGCGCGACGGGAAATTTCGCGCCGCCCGGTTTTTTTGACTCCGCTCGGGCGATTCGACCCCCCAGATGTTGACTTGCCGCCCCGCAGGTGCTACCAGATGTAGATACCTGTAGTGTGCGTTCACTCATGCGGCACCAACATTCGATCATCTGGCTCCTCGCGGTCGCGCTGCTCGCCTTCGGGTGCGGCGACAAGAAGCCGACCGTCTCGCTCGCCAAGCAGCAGGAGGCGCAGTCGCATTACGACATGGCGCTCGCCTACATGCAGGAAGAGAAACCGTCGCAGGCGCTGGAGGAACTCGAGAAGGCCGTCGCGGCAAACCCCTACGACCCCACCATCCACAACGCGCTGGGGCTCGTCTATTACCACAAGGAGCGCTTCGACAAGGCCGAGCAGGCGTATCTGAAGGCGGTGGAACTCGACCCGAAACACTCGGACGCGAACCACAACCTCGGAACGCTCTACCTCTACCTCGGTCAGCACGAGCAGGCGGTGAGCCGCTTCAACGAAGCCCTCGCGGTGGACACCTACCGCAACCAGGCCAACAGCATGAACGCCCTGGGCTGGGCGTATTTCAAGCAGCAGGACTACGTGCGCGCCGAGCAGTACTTCAAGGACGTGATCGAGCGTGACCGCCGCTACCTCATCGCCTACGACAACCTCGCCAAGGTCTACATGGCGACGGGTCGCATCGACGATGCGATCGCCCAGCTCAACCTCGCACTCGAAATCCAGCCCCTCCATCCCGAATCGAATCTCGACATGGGCATCTGCCGGCTCCGCCAGAAGGACCAGGCGAAGGCCCGCGAGTATTTCCTGAAAGTCGTACAGGTCGATCCGCTGGGAAAAATGGGCCAGCAGGCGCAGGAATACCTCAACCTCCTCGATGTCGGGGGCGCCGATGGAAGGACATCGCCCTAGAATCTCCGAAAGCGCCCGACGGCGCATCGGCATCGGCGACACGCTCCGTGCGCGCCGGGACGAACTCGACCTCTCGCTCGCCTCGGTGAGCGACCGGACCAAGATCCGCCGTGGACTGCTCGACGCCATCGAGCGCGAGGACTACACACTCCTGCCCGCGCCCATCTTCACGCGCGGATTCCTGCGCAGCTACTGCCGGTGCCTCGACATGGATCCCGATCCGATTGTGCTCGCCTATGATCGCGCCTTCCGCGCGGACGAAGACGAGACCGCCCCGGAGCGGCGATTCGGCGTCGGCGCGCGTCCCGATCCCTGGACGCGCATGATGTCGTCCGTCATGCGGCTGCTCTCCTGATCGCGGATCGATCATGACGGCATCCGCGCAACTCGGCCCCATCGTCGCCGCCGTGCGCGCAAAATTCCCGTCCCTGGTAACGCGCCCGCTCGACGCCGCCGTGGTGCTCGGCAGCGGCATGAGCGACGCCGCCGACGCGATGACGCACGTAGAGTCCGTCCCCTATTCCGAGATCCCGGGATTCCCCGCCGCGAGCGTCGCCGGGCACTCGGGGCGGCTCGACATCGGCGATTGGAACGATCGGCGCGTTGCGGCATTCCGCGGGCGCTTTCACTACTACGAAGGCCACGACGGCGGCGCGGTCACACTCCCGGTGCGTCTCGCGCATGCGCTGGGAGCGCCGCGCGTCGTGCTCACCACGGCGGTTGGCGGGCTGAATCCCGACTTTCGCGCAGGCGACTTCATGCTGATCGCCGATCACATCAACCTCATCGGACGCACCCCCTTTCAGGATGTGCCGCCCGAGCCGGGTCGGTCGCCCTTCGTGAATCCGCGCGGCATGTATCGCACCGACGCGATCGAACGCCTGCGCTCCGTGGCCGAAGCCGAGGGAGCGGCGCTTCACGTGGGAGTGCTGGCCGCGATGCCGGGGCCGGCATACGAAACGGCGGCCGAGAAGCGGATGCTGCGCGTGATGGGGGCCGACGCGGTGTGCATGAGCACCGCGCCCGAGGCGTTGATGGCGGCGTGCCTCGGCCTGCCGGTTTATGGATTTGCGCTCGTCGCCAACGAGGCGTGGCGCGACGAGGACGACGTCACGCACGCCGACGTGCTCGGCACCGTTCAGCGTCGTCTTCCCGCGTTGCGCGCCGTCATCGGCCTGGCGATCGGCGAGGTCATCGGAGCGAACGAATGACGGACGAAGAACTCGTCGCCGCCGCGATCGACGCCGCGCGCCGCGCCTACGCCCCGGTGTCGGATTTTCCCGTGGGTGCAGCGCTGCTCGCCGAGGACGGGCGCGTCTTCACGGGCTGCAACGTCGAGTCCCCGTCTTTGCTGCACGTCGTCTGCGCCGAGCGTGTCGCGCTGCTCAAGGCGATCTCCGAGGGCGCGCGCGATTTCGAAACGATGGCGATCCACGCACCGAAGCGCGAAGACATCGCCCCGTGCGGTCTGTGCCGGCAGATGATGGTGGAATTCGCGCCGCACCTGCGCGTGCTGCTCGTTCGGGACGCCGACGACTGGCGCGAGACCGACATCGCCGCCCTCATGCCCGACGCGTTCCGGCTCTGAGTTCACCAAAGCAGCGGCACGACGAGTTCGGCCGCGGCACAAGGCTTGCTGGAGTCTCTTTCCCTTCCGTGGTAATGGTTTTGTTCTGGAGACACGCGCATGCGATACCTGTCTTTTCAAATCGCCATCGAGAAAGAGCCCGAAGACGAGGGCTATTTCGCCTACAGTCCGACCCTCCCCGGCTGTTTCAGCAACGGCAAGACGATCGAAGAGGCGAAACGCAACATCCGCGAGGCGATCCGCCAACACGTGGAATCGCTCGCCGAACACGGAGATGTCATCCCCACGGACGAACGCTTGGTTCATGTGGAGGAATTGACGATCGGGATCCCGTAATGGGGCGCATGCCACAGGTCAGAGCCCGCGATCTCGTACGATTTCTCCTCGCACATGGATTCACGGAGGATCGGCAATCGGGCAGTCATCTGACACTCAGGGACAAACAGCTCGGCGTTTCCGTCACAATCCCAATTCATACCGGCTGTGATGTCGGTCGCGGACTCGCGACGCGCATCCTCAAGGATGCCGGTTTCACGGCTGATGACTTCGTGAATTGGAAATAAATTCAACGTCGCGCGTTACGGCAACAACGGCTCGACAAGTTCCGCCGCGGCCTTCGCAGTGATGCGGTGGCCGAGCGCCGACGGGTGGCAGTCGTCGTTGGTCACGTAGAGATCCGGCTCATTCGCCGCCGCCGCGAAATCGGCGAAAAGGTTGCGGTGCGGAATGTCGAGTTCGGTCAGCACCGCGCTCGCCGCGTCGCACAGCTCTCTTCGCCCGCTCGTGATCTGGCTGTGATACGGAAAAACGACGACCGCGAGTTCGGCGTTCCAGCGCGCGCGAGCCAGATCGCGCATCGCGCCCATCTCGCGACGCAGCCGCTCGCGCCCATCGCCTGTCGTGTAGAGCGTCGCGAGCGACTCCTGCGTCTTGTGGTCGTATCGTGCGATCAGCTTCGGTCCCCATGTTGGTGATGCATAGAGCCGCCCGAGCGCGATCCGCCGCGAAACGTTGTATGCGTAGCTCTGACCGACATCGAGCCGATACGGGCGCAGCCGCGCCGCGAGCGATGCACGCCCCGCCGCCGCGTCGATCGTCTCCGCGTCGACCGGCGCGAGAGGCTCGGCATCGTTCTGACACAGGCCGACGAGCACCACGCGCGGTCGCCACCCGTCGCCGCGAGCTTCGAGCAGCGTGCGGTATTGCTCCACGTTGTAGCCGTTCACGCCCGCGTTCATCACGCGCGCAGGCCTGCCCGATTCGGCCAGGAGCGACGCGAGCACATCCGTGTAGCGCTGCTCCGCGGCGATGGGCGAACCGAACGTGATCGAGTCGCCGAGCGTCGCCACGCGCGGCAGCGTGTCGTCGGGTGCGCTCGGCCACTCGGCGTCGCGAAACCCCGCGGCGTTGATGCGGATGGGGATGTGCAGGTACCGCTGCTGCGGGAATGCGGCGGAAAATCCCGGCTGGTAAGCGTGGCCAAGCACGGGGTCGGTCACGACGAGTCCCGCCGGATACCCCGGCCAAACCGCGCGCCCGGCATGCGGCATCGCGAGACGCACCAGCGCCTCGAACGCGAGAGCCACGAGCAGCCACAACGCCAGGCGAAACGCCGCGCGCCTCGCGTTCCAGCTCTCGCGCACGATGAGCGCGTTCACCGCGCCCGCCACGGCGACGAACGCGACGAATCTCCAAGCGAGCGGCGACGACAGCATCAGCGCAGTCTGGCAAAGGACCGGCGAGCGGACAAGGGAAGCGTGCGCGGCGGAGTTGCCCCTTGCCGTGAAGACGGATAGAGGCCTGCGGCGCAATGCGACTAAGCTAATATGACCCCGGTTGCCGTATACGCGACATAGAATCCGAAAGGTCGGCATGCTCCTGAAAGCGTGCGAACCTGATCGAACCACCGGGAAACGGGAACAATGGTAGTCGATTTCGCCTGATTTGCGTCTTACGGATCGCTCTACCTCTCCGCTGTCGGCGACATCGACGATCATCCGGCATTGTGTGACGCCTCAGTTGGAAATGGACTGACGGTCCGTTGGAAGGATACCGCCGTCTGTCGTTCATGATGCTGGACGCGGACGTGGTCGCGGTGAGCCCGGCGAGCGTCTGGCGCGTGCTGCGCAAC
>JADLEX010000026.1 GCA_020845895.1 Deltaproteobacteria bacterium
AACTCTGCTCAGCCCATCGGATTTTGCGGATTAGGAAAATCCCGGATCCTAATTTGTCATCCCTGGGCGTACCAATTGCCGGTGACGCGCAAAATCAGTGCGCGAAAACCGCAGAGCGCTCGTTCAAGGCCAAGCACCCGAAAAATTTTCCGATGGAAGTGGCTCAGAACCCCTCCAGGCGTACAAAAATCGGCTTGGCGTACACGTTGCCCGCGCGCGCACTCGGTTGATTTTTCACGCAGACCCTCCGGATGCGCCCATTTCGGGCGTAATCGAAAATCCCGCCCCGTTTTTCGCATAAGACCTGTGAGGAAGAGCCCTTCTTCAACCACTCTTTTCTCCGGAGGCCTCCCATGCGCGTGAAAGTCCTGAAGCTCGGTCACAGCACCCGCGAATCCGAAGTCCCCGCCGGCTCCAACGTCCAGAACGTCCTCGACAAGGTCGACTTCGATCCCGCCGGATACTCCGTCACCATCAACGGCCTCGGGGCGTCGCTCTCCGCCGCGGTGTCCGACGGCGACATCGTCACGCTCGTCCCGAAGGTCGAGGGCGGCCGGCTCTAGACCCTTTCGCGAACGCACCCTCAGCACTCCCGCCACATTCCATCCCCAAAACGGCCGAAGGGTCGCGACGCATTCGTGAGTCCATCGTCATCGCGCAGTGAACGACGAGGGCCGGTGGGGAACCTGCCGGCCCGGAGGGTGCCAGTTCATTTTATCTCGCATACTCGCGTTGAGTTGAGTCGACGGATTCGATTGGGGCGCGCGGGATCCCGGTCGATCCTTGCCCGGCGGGTCGATCGGCGGGGCGGGTGGCCCGTTGACCTCGTCGTTCTCGTTTCGTAACCATCGTTCGGAAGGACGCGAGAAGGCGTCTACGCGCGACATGGTCAACGCTGTTTCGCAAGGAATCCGCAAGATTTCGCTTGTGCTATTGGACATGGATGTGGAATATACACACTGAATCCTGCGAAACGCGAATTGACGCAAGTCAATGCCAATCCGGGCGTTCGCGTACATGCTGGGGCGAATTCGTCCAAGGACGATGGAGGGGCGACGTGAAGGGAACAATTTTTGGGTTGTTGGTGGCCGGGCTTTTTCTCACTTTGATCGCGATGGGATGCGCGCAGGGCGAAGCGCCGAAGGCCTCGCCGGTCGGAGGCGGTAACACATCCGCTCCCGCAGCCACGACGGCGGCGGCTCCCGCGGCCGCAGCTGCGGTTTCCGAAGCGGCCATCACCGAGGCGAAAAATCTCTTCGCCACGCGCTGCATGCCGTGTCATGGGGCCGCTGGTCAAGGCGATGGTCCGGCCTCCAAGGGTCTGACGCCGCAGCCGCGGACTTTCCACGACGCGGATTGGCAGAAGGGCGTCACCGACGAGCATATCGAGAAGATTATTCAGTACGGCGGCGCGGCCGTGGGCAAGAGCCCGATGATGCCGCCGAATCCCGATCTGGTTGCCAAGAAGGAAGTTGTGGCGGGGCTCCGCCAGCACATTCGTGAATTGGGGAAGTGAATTTCGGTGTGGGGACGTTTCACTCTGCTGCGTGGAGGTTTGCGATGAAACAGGTGGGGGTCGTGCTGGTGGCTGCGGCTGTGCTCGCGGCGATCGCGTTTGCGTGCGCATCGGGTCCCGGCGGTCCGGCCGCAACGACGGCGGTAACCGGAGGAGCCGGGCAGAACATCCAGGAACTCATGAAGGCGCGCAATCTGAGCGAGGCCGATGTAGCGGCCGCGCTCAAGACGTTCACGCCCACAGGCGTGAAGGACGAGTACTACACGTTCGCCTCCGGCGGGCACGGTGGGCAGATTCTCGTAATCGGCGTTCCGAGCATGCGCATTCTAAAGACGATCGCCGTTTTCACGCCCGAGCCCTGGCAGGGATACGGCTACGGCGATCAGACCGATGCGCTGCTGAAGACCGGATTCCGCCACGAGGGCAAGCCGCTGTACTGGGGCGACACGCATCACCCGGCGCTCAGCGAGACCGCGGGCGACTACGACGGGCAGTATCTGTTCATCGGTGACAAGGCGAACGCCCGAATGGCGGTCATCAACCTGAAGACCTTCGTCACGCAGCAGATCGTCTCCTCCAATCTGATGGAGTCCAACCACGGCGGAGCCTTCGTCACGCCGAATACGGATTACATCATCGAAGCCTCACAGTACCCCGCTCCGCTGGGGATGAAGTACGCCCCGATCGAGAAGTACCAGGAAGCGTACCGTGGCGTCGCGGTGTTCTGGAAGTTCGACCGTGCCGAGGGCCGCATCGTTCCCGCCGAGTCGTTCGCGCTCGAACTGCCGCCGTACATGCAGGATCTGGCGGACGCGGGCAAGCTGGATAGCGACGGATACGCGTTCATCAACAGCTTCAACTCGGAGATGTCGTTCGGCGGCAACGCCGAGGGACGTCCGCCGATGGAGTCCGGCGCGTCGCAGAACGACATGGACTATCTGCACGTCATCAACTGGAAGAAAGCCGCGGAGGTCGTGAAGGCCGGAAAGGCCGAGACGATCGCGGGCATGAAGGTCATTCCCCTGTCCGTGTCGATCGAAGAAGGCTTGCTGCACTTCATTCCGGAGCCGAAGAGCCCGCACGGCTGCGACGTGACGCCCAACGGCAAGGAGATCGTGGTCGCCGGCAAACTCGACACGCACGCCACGGTCTACAGCTTCGAGAAGATCAAGGCCCTGATCGAGCAGAAGAAGTACGAGGGCAAGGACGCGTACGGCGTGCCGATCCTCTCGCTTCAGGAGTCGATGCGCGGCCAGGTGGAGATCGGTCTCGGACCGCTGCACACGCAGTTCGACGACAAAGGCAACGCCTACACATCGGTGTTCATCGAGTCGGTCGTGGCGAAGTGGTCGCTGGCGGACTTGAAGGTCATCGAGAAGATTCCGTCTCACTACAACGTTGGCCATCTCGTCGCAGCGGAAGGCGACACGGTGGCGCCCGACGGCAAGTACCTGATCGCCATGAACAAGTGGGCGCTGGACCGTTTCGCCGACGTCGGCCCGCTGCTGCCGCAGAACTTCCAACTCGTGGACATCAACACGCCGAACATGCAACTCCTGTACGATCTGCCGATTCCCAACGCGGAGCCGCACTACGCGCAGATGATCAAGGCGGACAAGCTCAAGCCGATCATCGCGTACACGCCCGCCGGTCAGGACGCGATCTCCGACAAGGCCGATCCGTTCGCGGTCGCCGGCGGCTCGGAGAAAGTCGAGCGCAAAGCCGACGGCGTTCACGTCAACATGACGGCGATCCGAAGCCACTTCACTCCGGATACGATCCGCGTGAAGAAGGGCGACCTGGTCCATTTCCACATCACGAACCTCGAACAAGCCCACGACGCCACGCACGGGTTCAGCATTGACTCGTACAACATCAATGTCAGTCTGGAGCCGGGCGAACACGCGAATGTGACCCTGAGGGCCGACCGCGAGGGCGTATTCCCGATGTACTGCACTGAGTTCTGCTCGGCGCTGCACCTCGAAATGGCCGGGTATTTTCTCGTGGAGCCCTGATCCACGGGAGGGACGATGCGAGCTTTTCAAGGGCGGAATCCGACCGGGCTTCCGCCCTTCCTTTTTCTTTTTCGTTTCCTGTTGCCGAAACCACGATTTCTCGGCGTACCGCGGATTTCATCGTCGATCGCGCTCACCGTGGTTGCGCTCGTCGCTTTCGGTGCGGCAGGCGGATCCACGGCGGATCGGTTCTCGGAAACGGTTCCGCCGCGTCCCGCGAATTGCCGGGCGATGAGTCCCGGTGACGACATCCGTTCCGCCATCGATTCCGCCCGGCCCGGCGAAGCGATCTGTCTGAAACCGGGACAATATGAGGGGCCACTTCTGATCGCGGATCGCGTGACGCTTTGGGGCGGGCGCGACGCGATCATCCGCTCGTCGGGCCTTGAAAACACAATCACCATGACGGGCGGCGGGCCGGCGTTACTGGGACTCACGGTGCAGGGCAGCGGATCGCGATTCGACAAGCAGGACAGCGCCATCCACGTGGTCGCCGACGACGCCCGTGTCGAGGGCGTGCGGATCACGGGGGCGCTGTTCGGCATCGTCGTGGACAAGTCGCGACGAGTCACGCTGCGCGGCAACACCATCCGCGGGACCGACGAAGAGCAGATTGGGCTGCGCGGCGATACGATCCGACTGTGGGAAACGTCCGATTCGCTGGTCGAAAACAATGTCGTGACGCACGGACGGGACGTGGTGGTTTGGTATTCGTCGCGCAATACGTTTCGCAAGAATGTCATCGAGAACAGCCGGTACGGCACGCACTTTATGTTCAGCCACGACAACCTGTGCGAAGAAAACCGATACGTCGGCAACGTCGTCGGAGTGTTCGTCATGTACTCCAAAGGCGTCTCGCTGCTTCGCAACGTGCTGGCCGCCTCGACGGGAGCGGCGGGTATGGGCCTCGGCCTCAAGGAGGCCAGTGCGCTGGTCGCCCGGGAGAATCACATCATCCGAAACGATACCGGCGTATACATCGACACGTCGCCGTTCGAGCCGGGCACCGTCGACGTGTTCGAGGACAATACGATTCAGCTCTGCCGCACGGCGATTCTTTTCCACGCGGCCACGACCGGCAATCGATTTTCCTCGAACCTGCTTCGCGGAAATGGGGAACAGGTGCGTGTCGATGGCGGCGGCGACGCGGCGGGATCGGAATGGCACGGCAACGATTTCGACGACTACCGCGGATACGATCTGGACGGCGACGGGTACGGCGACATCCCCCATGTTCAGCGAAGACTCTCCGCCGAGTTGCGCGCGACCTATCCGGAACTCGACTTTTTTTCGGGCTCCCCCGCGATGTTTCTCGTCAATGCGATGGCGGAGATACTGCCTCTCTATGCTCCCCGAACCATACTGACCGACGCGAGGCCGCGAATGAGCGCCCGGGCGCCGGGAGAAACCCATGCGGATTGAAACCCGGGGCCTTTCGCGCCGCTTCGGCAAGGTCGCGGCGTTGACCGACGTCACGCTCGAAATTCCATCCGGCGGAAAGATCGGCCTGATCGGGCCCAACGGCTCCGGCAAGTCGACCATGACGCGCATTCTCGTCGGCTTGCTGGCCTACGAAGGACGCGTCGAAATGGACGGCCTGTCCCCGCGTCGGGACCGTGGGAATCTGGCGGGAAGAATCGCATACGTGCCGCAGGTGGCGCCGAATCTCGCCGCGCCGGTCGGGGAACTGGTCGCGGCGATCGCATCGTTTCGCCGGATCGCGCCCGTGGAAGTTTTTCGGATCGGCGCCCAACTCGACATCGACATTGCCTCCCTCGCGGAGAAGCCGTTTCGACGTCTTTCCGGGGGCATGAAGCAGAAGATCCTCATCGCCCTCGCGCTGTCCGCGCGGGCCGATTGCTTCATCATGGACGAGCCGACCGCGAGCCTCGATGCCCAGGCTCGCGAGAAATTTTTCCGCCTTTTCGCCGAACGCTGCGCGGAGAAAACCGTCATTCTCTGCTCTCATCGTCTGGAGGAAATGCGTCATCTGGTCGACCATGTCATCGTGCTCGACGAAGGGCGTTCGTCGTATGCGGGAGACGCCGACCGCTATCTCGCCGCCCACGCCCTGAGCACCATCCAAGTGCGCGTTGCGCGCGACGACGCGGCGTCGTGGATTCGTGAACTGGGCTTCGCCCGGGGGGCCGGGGACTGGTGGTACCGTACGGTGGACCAGACCGAGAAAAACCGGTTGCTTCCCCAACTGGCCGAGCACCTCGGCGACCGCGTCGACAACCTT
Source organism: Deltaproteobacteria bacterium (assembly GCA_020845895.1). Classification (NCBI taxonomy): domain Bacteria; kingdom Pseudomonadati; phylum Myxococcota; class Myxococcia; species Deltaproteobacteria bacterium. The sequence continues at coordinate 5,774 of JADLEX010000026.1, forward strand.
CATATCCGGGACCTCGAGTCCATTTCGATCGATCCCGAAAACGGTGCGTCATGAAAAAGTCCCTGCCCGCCATCGCGGTCGCGCTGGTCGTTCTCGCGGCAGTTTTCATCGCGATCGAGATTTCCGGGCGTCGCCCGGACGGACCCGTCGAGCCTTCATGGGACCGCGAATCCTGCGCTCACTGCCGCATGCACGTCAGCGAAAGGGCTTTTGCCGCGCAGATCCAGGACACCGACGGTCGCGTGTCCTTCTTCGACGACCCGGGCTGCCTTTTCGCGTATGTCGACAAGCGAGGGCCGACTCTGCACGCCGTCTATTTCCGGCACTTGGAGAAGGACGAGTGGATCGCCGAGGCGGATGTGGCGTTCAGCCCCGTTTCCGCTTCCCCAATGGGGTACGGCCTCGGGGCCGTTCGGGCCGGCACTCTCGGGACCATCCCGCTGGAAGAGGCGCGTCGTCGCGCCCTTGATCCTCACGATCCGGGAGACGGCCATGTCCCGGCGCACTGAGTTCGCGGCTTCCGCGAGGCTCGACCTGATGGACGCGCTGCGTTCCCGCTGGGTCGTCTCGAACGGGGTGTTGTATGCGATTCTCGCGACGGTCTTCGTATTTGTGGCGATGCGCGAATCGAACGTGATGGGTTTCACGGGGACGACGCGCGTTCTCATGTCGTTCGCGCACGCCCTGCTGCTGCTGCTGCCGCTGCTGTCGCTGATCGCAACAGGGTCTTCCCTGAATCGTTCGCGCGAGGACGGCGCGCTGGAGTTGCTGTTTTCCCATCCGCTCGCGCCCGGAGACTACTATCTCGCCGTCACCTCGGTGCGCTTCGTACTGGTCGCGGGGCCGCTGGTCGTTATCATGCTCGCCATGCCGCTCTACGCGCGCGTCGCGTTCGGCGACGACGTGCCGTGGGTCTTCGTCTTCCGCTCACTGGTCGTGTGCGTCTCGCTCGCGTGGTGTTTCACCGGCATCGGGATGTTCGTGTCCATATGGGTGTCGAGTCCGGCGAGGGCGATGACCTACGCGCTGCTGATTTGGGCCGCCTCCGTCGCCCTGCTCGATTTTGTGCTCATCGGACTCATGCTGCGCTGGCGATTGAACGCGCAAGCCGTGTTTTTGCTGGCCTCGCTGAATCCTGTCCAGGCGTCGCGAATGGCGCTCCTGGCCTTCGCCGATCCCGAGTTGTCCGTGCTCGGTCCCGTGGGGTTTTATCTCGCGGGAAAAATCGGCACGGCGAAGTTGTTTGTCCTCGGCTCGGCGTGGCCTTGCGTGTGCGGCGCGGCGGCGTGGTGGCTCGGCCGCCGCGCGTTTCGAAATGGAGATTTGGTCTAACCGGAGTCGGACCGGTCCGATGGAAGAGGGGATATTGTCATGAATGTCAAGGAATCGCTCGATCGCTTCTATCAGTTTCTGGAAGGGCCGATCCGCATGCCCGCGCGCATCGCGATGGCGCTGCTGGTGATCCCCTTGCTGCTCGTGTTCACGCAGCCCTTATGGAACATCTCGATGAAGGCGCCGCAGTATCCGAAAGGTCTGACACTCGACATCTTCGCCCACAAGGTCGAAGGCGGGAACAACGGGAACGACATCCGCGAGATCAGTACGCTCAACCACTACATCGGCATGGCGCCGATCAGCCGCGAGCAGCTTTCGGACCTCGACTGGATTCCATTCGCGATCGGCGTGCTCGTCATCCTCGCGCTGCGTGTGGCGGCCATCGGAAACGTGCGAATGCTGGTGGACCTCGCCGTGATGTCGATCTACTTCTCGTTCTTCGCGCTCGTCCGATTCGTCTATCGTCTCTATGTACTCGGCCACGACCTCGATCCGAGGGCACCGGTGACGGTCGATCCCTTCATGCCGGCGGTTTTCGGCACGAAGCAGATCGCCAACTTCACCGTGACGAGCCTGCCTCGCGCGTCGTCGATTTTCATGGGGATCTTCGTCGGAGGGACGATCGCGCTGATGCTGTGGCATCTGGTGGCCGGGCGACTTGAGTACGTTCGCGGCAAACGCGCGAAGTAGTCCGGATCAAGTCACCGGAAATTCCGCCGCAACTGAATCGACGCGGTCGGACCCACGAACGGCAGATTGAAGCCCGCGCCCTTCCACCAGGGATCGCCCGCCACCGCGAGGCGGACGTCCCAGAACGGATACGCGAAGATCCACATCCCGCTCGCGCCGACACGCCATCGAAACGTCATGCTGTCGGGAATTTCCACGTCGTTCATGCGGGCCGGCGCGGTGAGACGCCAGGACGAATTGACGCCGACGCTCCACCGCGCGTGCGGAATGAAGAGCCACGACGCCTTGACCGACTGCGCGTCGCCGGGATCGAATCGCTGGTCGGGCACGCCCGGTCCCGACGCCGGGATCGTGCGTTCGGGTCGATATCCGTAAGCGTAGTCGAGCGTCAGCGCGTGGGCGGGGGTGACGAACTTGGTCATCGTGATCCCCGGCGTGTACTCCCACGCCCCGTCGCCCATCTGATCGGAACCCGTGGGTTCCTCGCTCTCCTCGGGCGGGCGGCCGGTCGGAAACTTCACGCCGAAACCCAGATCCAGAAAGGGGATGAAGTCCGCCGGTGCGCCGCGGCCGAGACCGTTCAGGTTGTCCTCGGTGATCGTGACGCGGGTGCCCGCCGACGCGTCGCCGATTCCATACGATCGCGCTGCGGGAAGACCTTCGAGTTCGCGGTACTGTTCGCGCAGCGGGACCGCCGCGTAAATCTGCCACGCCGAAAACGCCTCGATCGGCCGGATTCCCCCGCCGATCGTCCAGACAAGATCTCGCGCGACGACCGAATCCAGGCGCTCGTATTCGGCGTCGGTGTCGTAGCGTCCGGTTGCCGCCTCGTAGCTGAACATCGTGGCCAGCACGGCCTTTTCGTATCGGCCGACCAGCGCGAAGTCCGCCGATCCCGTGGACACGCAGCATGGCTGCGCCATCGCCCGGCCGGCGACGGCGAGAAATAGGCACGCGACGGCGAATGCCGCCGCGCGCCCGGCGTGTCGCGCTGACAAGAGGGCTCCGTTACTCGACGTCGTAGGCGAGAACGAACATGTCCTCGGCGTCCGCGGTCGTCACGACGATCGTGAGTTCCCACGGGCCCGGCATGGTGTAGACGATATTGGTCGCGAGATACGCGCCGTCGCCCAGTTCCTCGACGACGGGGTCCTCGTCGGAGCCGTGGCCCATCGACGGCATGAACGGCGTGGCCTCGACCGTCGCGCCGGCCAGCGGGGCTCCCTCGGCGTCGAACAGCTCGATCGCGAGTTCGTTGTCGCCGGCCACCGGCGGATCGGGATCGGGCGTGAAATTGCCCGAGAACAGGCCGTTATCCGAGTCGACCGCGCCGCCCGAAGCGTCGTCGTCGCCGGAATCGTCGTCGGTCGCGTCGTCGTCCGCGGCCGCATCGTCGTCGTCATCGTCGTCGTCGCCGCTCACGCACGAGGCTCCGGCCAGTCCGGCCGCGAGCACGGCGAGCATCACACACACCGCAAGCCACCTTGGAAACATCGCACCCTCCATTGTCCGTGTTCGCGGAGGCGATCTGAACCGTCAACGCTCGCCGACGGTGATAATCCCTCTGCCGATTGTTCACAATGGATAAACGAATTGGCTTTGCGGTGCATTGATGGGAGTCAAATGGCACTTGCAGTTACTTCACGACTTGGGCTTGACCTCAGCGACACTGGAGATCATGCGAGGCCCCATTCGTCAGCACCCGCAGCAGCCGCTATCGTCGTCATCGTCGCCGGACCCGCCATCGGCATCGCCGTCAGCGCTGTCGTCGTCACTCGCGTCGTCGTCCGAGTCGTCATCGCCCGCGTCGTCATCCGCGTCGTCGTCCCCACCGGCCGGGGCGCACGCGCCGACATCGAGCCGGCGAAGAGCGTCCTCGACACCACCAGATGCGTTCATGCCGCCGGCCAAATAGAGGTATCCGCCCAGGCACGCCGCGGACGCGAGATAAGAGGGCGCAAAGATCGCACCGTCGTCCGTCCACTCGTCGGACGCCGGGGCGTAGGTCCAGAGACTGTCGTGCGTCGTTCCCGTGGCGTCGCGTCCGCCGAGCAGATACATGCGCCAGTCACCGTCCTCCTCGTCCCATGCGGTTGCGTAGGCGGCGCCGATGCGGGCAGCGGGCAGGTCCTCCATGCCCTCGTCGCTGAAAACCACGTCGTCCGCCGCCAGAACCGACGCGCCGGACACACCGTCCACGCCGTCAAAGGTACCGCCCGCAACGTAGTGATGACCGTCCGCCGACCATGCCGCCCCCAGCCAACGGGCGGTGTTCATGGGCGGACCGTTCGACAACGTATCGCCCTGCGTGTCGTAGACGCGAAGAGCGTTGTCGATTGCCGACGCCGTATCCGATCCGCCGAATAGCAAGACGTCCTCGTCGGATGTCGCGAACGCCCATCCTTGAAGTGCTACGCCGAGGATCGAACCGTCCGACCATGAATCGGTGATGGCGTCATAAATCGCGACGTTGAAATTGACATAGGCGGTTGCGCCGGAGATGAACGCACCGCCCAGGACGTAGATCTGGTTGTCCACGACTCCGCCGCCCGGCAGAAACGTCCCGACCAGAAGCGGCGTCCGCGCGTCCCAGGCGTCCGCGCCCGGGTCGTAACGCCACACGTCCGGCATCCCGTCGAGCCACGTCGAGTCCGAGCCGCCGATGTAGTAGAGATCGCCCGCGAGGGGCAGCAGCAGGCCGCCGTAACGCGCGGACGGAAGGTTCGCGCGCGACTCCCAGTCCGCCCCGCACAAAGCCAGAGCGAGGATCGCCGCGAGCGCGCAACGCAATCCCAGATGAAGTGGGGTGGTTCTCATCTCAAGCTCCCGCCGCACAGTCGATTCGGAATCGAAGGTATTGTCTCACGGGACAGTCCCGCGCACAAAGCGGCGCCGCGGAACCCCCGGGGAGTTCAGCGGTCGCACGTCTGGTGCCGTCGTCAAGAGCATCTCTGGACGCGCAGATACAGGGAGGACTCGACGACTTGGCTCGTGAGGTCGGGGAAGGTCTCGACGGAGTCACGTTCCCAAACTGCTGGACCATGGATAATCGATTTCGCCCGCGATCAAAAAAGAGGTTCCACAATCGAGAACGCTTGCCTGCGCGTATCAACAGTCATCACGGAGCCCGGATAATCCAGACGGCGGTTCCGGCGGAACCGTCGGGATCGCCGGAACAGGATTCGAAAGCGATCCATTCCCCATCGGGCGACCACGAGGGCGCGCCGTCGTACCCGTCGTAAAACGTCAACCGATCAAGTCCGGTCCCCTCCGCGTTTACGACAAAAAGATTCGCGTTCGCAAGCTCCCCTCTGTCGGAACTGAAA